>JADJGZ010000038.1 GCA_016707785.1 Bacteroidales bacterium
AATTCATAGACAGAGACTTCTACAAAGATCGCTTTTGGGAAACAAGCGTCCTCAATGGTGATAGCCTTGGCGAGGTGAATTAATCAACAGGAGAAAGGATGAGAGATTTTATAATATCAGAAAAAACACAATTCTCGGTGTATAATAGTGATAAAGCAATATTGTTATCAGCCATTAAACGGGATATTACCTGAACGAAAATTGTGGAAATAACTAATGGGAGGCCTCTGAAAGAAAATACAGGCAACTTGTTGATAATGCTATAATCGGAATATATTCAGTCATTGGATGCAAGTTTCTGACAAGTAAATGAACCACTTTGTAAAATTCTGGAAAGCAATTCAATTCCTGAACTACTTGGAATACACATCGATACGATCTATAAATTTCCCCGGAACAAAGGCAGAAACTGATTGAAAACCTCTTAAATCATGGAAAATCCTGAATTTTGAGTTGAGTTACTCACACTAAAACATACCAGAAACGTTGTGGTAAATGCTTTGAATGCGATCATGGGATATGCTGACCTGTTACTATCACCTGATTACCCGGAAAAAGAAAAACCAGAATATGTTAAAATTATCAGCAAGAGTTCGCAGCAACTTCTAAAAATAATGAATGATATTGTGGAGATTTCCAAGATAGCCACCAGCGGATTAAGGATAATCCAATAGCTTTCAACCTAATGCAATGCTGAGGAGTTAGTCCTGAGGTTTCAACCTTCAGCTAAAAACAAGAAGTTGAAATTTACTTGCCACCCGGAATGAATGATGAGTCTTCAATGATCAATTTTGATGATATGAAATTAGAAGCAAATCATTGGTAACCTTATGGAGAAATGCAATCAAATTCTGCGATAAAGGAAGCATTGAACTGGTTATAATCTCAAGATTCCATCATTGAGTTTATGTAAAAGATACAGGCATTGGAATATCTCCTGAAAATCAGAAATAATCTTTGAAAGATTCAGACAACTTGAGGATTCTTATACCCGAAAATATGGGGCTCGGTCTTGGCCTTGCCATTGCTAAAAGCTTTCATCGAATTCCTGGGAGGGAAAATATGGGTAAAATCAACACCTGTAAAGGATCTACTTTCAATTTTCATATTCCTTATCTTCCATTGGAAACTGCTGCAAACCAAAAGCAGTGACCATGCTGACGAGGACTTCAGCTCAATTACCCTCCTGGTTGCTGAAGACGATGACATTAATTATGTATATATGGAAAGGTTGCTTTCCAAAACCAATGCCAGGCTTATACGCGCACAATGGTCAGGAAGCTGTGGATCTATGCAAAAGCACTCAAAAGGTGGACCTGATCCTCATGGATATTAATATGCCATTTCTCAATGGCCTGAAGCTACAAAATTATAAAATCTCCGTCCTGATATTCCAATTATTGCAGTTACAGCCTATTCTCTCAGTGGCGACAGAGAAACATGTATAGCTTCCGGATGTAATGACTATATCCCAAAGCCTATCAGACGGGATGAACTTTTCTCGAAACTCCATCAATTCCTTGATTAGAAAGTAAACGCTATTTATTCGTTAAAATTCGTCTGTCAAATGACGGATTATAGGCATTTGTGGATAAAAAACCCAAAAAGCAAAGTGCAAAATGAAAAGTGCAAAATGAAAAAAGAAAAAAGAAAAAAGAAAATTGCAAAGTATGCTTTTAGAGTTTCAAGGTTAATTTTACCACTTAAGCTTAACTCACCTATTACATATTTGTGTTTATTCAACTGCCGTGACAGCGTTTGAGTCATTTGTGTTAATAATGTTCCCCTTGTAATTACTAATTGCATTAAAGAGAATCACCTCTTAAAATATTCTTAAGCATAAATGGATAAAAAATTCAATCCGCAAAATGCGCTGGCAGTCCAAATGGCACGCGGATCCGTCGGCTGACGGATTACTTCGCGGATTGAAACCGATCTAATTATGCAAAAGCAAATCGATTTATTCGTCCGAATAGCCGGCGGATTCGCCTTTTATTCGTTTCATTATTTCCAATAATTGCCTCTAACATCAATTTCCACCGAAGGCATGTAAATTATTTTACATGTAGGTAAAAAATCTTACATCCTCCCTCCCAGGTTTTTATTCAATCGGGGACATCCATAATTTTTTTTAAATTATTTTACATTTTTTAAAGTATTGTATAATAAGTAATTACAGGTTTTTCATTTTAATTTTTGCATTTTGCATTTTGCATTTTTGCTCTTTGGCACGACTTTGGAAATAGATATGGCACAACAACGAACTTACACAAACTAACCTCACTCAAAAAACTCTACTCCAATGAAAAACTTACTCGCCCTCGCTATCATCGTTCTCGGATTCACTGCCACTTCTTTCGCTCAGGTTACCGCAACCGCATCAACAACAGCAACCATCATCACCCCAATCGCCATTGAAAAAGATGTAGATATGAATTTCGGTAACATCGCCGTTAGTCCAACATTAGGCGGTACCGTTGTTCTCCCAACTTCAGGAGCACGCACCAAGACCGGTGGAGTTACCCTCCCAGTTGTTACAGGAACCGTTTCAGCCGCTTCATTCACAGTAACCGGAGAAGGCAACAGTACTTACTCTATCACCTTACCTTCTTCAGCCATCACATTGACCAGTCCATCAGGTACAATGACCGTTGAAAACTTTGTAAGCACCCCTTCCAACACAGGCGCCCTGAACAATGGCAGCCAGGAAGTAAAAGTAGGAGCTACCCTGAATGTAGGCGCTGCACAGGCTGCTGGAACTTATACCAACGAATCCAGCTTATTCGTGACTGTTAATTACAACTAAGATATAACAACCAAAAACCCCGCGACACCGTCCCACAAGGGCGGTGTTTTTTTTTAAAATGCAAAGTGAAAAATACAAAATGCAAAATGAAAAATGAAAAATACAAAATGAAAAATCCAAAATCCAAAATTCAAAACACGCTTACAGAAGGATTTTAAATCTGCATGGACAAGGATTTAATGCTTCGGATTGAACCAAATAAAAAAACTTACCAGGGGTTAAATTCGTGGCATGAAAACAAAATGCAAAGTGGGCAAGACTCCTTCAGCAAAACCCGCCTGACCGAGGGAATTTAGTCCGTCAGCCTTTAGATTTGCAATATATCACAGATTAATCAGATATGCACTAATCTGCAGTTCCTTGGAGTGCTCCCGGCACATATCAACGGCATAAACCTCCTTGCAACAGTCTCATGAATGAACAATGTACATGTTGACAATGTTACCACTACATTATCAATCCATTATAAAGTAACAGAGCAGGCATGATGCTTACATCTGACTTGTTAAACCATACCACCTACTTAACTACAAACTGCCATGTACAAATGCATACTCTCAATTCTTTTCATGGCCGCTCTAGGCTGTGCAGCCCAGACAAATTTTACCCGGCATTACTACAACGGCAGTCAATCCATTTCATCAAATTCTGTTCTTCAAAACAGCGATGGCTCCTATATAATGGCAGGAAAAATGGATACCCTGATCAGCGCTACCCAGGGATATGCCGGTTTTATTAAAAAATCGGATGCAGCAGGCAACCTGCTCTCAACTCAATATTACTCCATTCCCAATACCAGCGGACTGGAATTCAGGAAGATCATCAAAACGATGGATGGGAATTACATAGTGGTGGGAATGATTGATCATAGTTGCATAGCCGGATCAACCTTACAGGATATTCTCGTTTCGAAAATAGATACCTTGGGAACCATGCTCTGGTACAAAAGCTATGGGGAACAAGTTTCAGATATAGGAGTGGATGTTAAAGAACTGTCAGATGGCAACCTCGTTATACAATCGTGGTTCGCAAAACTCGACACCAATTTTACGCCCTACACTTCATTTCATCTAATAAAAACAAATGCAACAGGTGACTCCTTATGGACCCGGCATTATTACCATAACGACAGGGTAGAGCAATTTGCAACCACCCTTGTTGAAACTTCGGATGGCGGTTTTGCATTGGCCGGAAGTATGAATGATCAAAACGGCGGATTAAAAGGATATCTCATTAAAACGGACAGCCTGGGCATAGAGCAATGGAACAAAACCATAGATTCAACCTCCGAAAATTACTCCGAACTGGTTAATGTTTATAGTAACAATGGAAACATTACAGTTATTGCAAAAGTTTACGGGGTATCTCTTGAAAATACGATCATATCCAACTTCAATAATTCGGGTAGTCTAAACTGGACGAACACCCTGGTTGAAAATGATGTACAGGTATTTACATCTACCCGCAGCTATGATGGAGGATACGCATTAATAGGAGAATCCATTGATGCACTTAACCCTCATCCTGTACTTATTAAACTGGACAGCACCGGGAATAAAGTATGGAGGAGGGACCTTGATCAGCTTTTGCAACAGTATCCCACCGCAATCATTCAGGCAATGGATAATGATTTTATTGTCACCGGGAATAGTGTAAGCTATGATCCCTATTCCGTTTTTCTGGCTAAAACAGCTGATTCAGCTGTATTGCTGAATTCAATAAAAGCATTTGTTTCGAATACCTATTCTGTTTATCCAAACCCTGCAACGCAGTTTTTACGAATTGACAGGTCCAAAAATGAGATATCAAACATAAAAGCCGTAAAAATCATTAATCTGCATGGGCAGGTAGTAAAATCGGTCAGTCCACAGGAAATTCAGAGCGGAAGGATCGATATATCAGATCTGTCCCCCGGAGTTTATTTTATTGCTTTTTATACGGTGGATGGTAGCAATAGCATTTCGAAAATAATTAAAGAATAAGAACTGCAGGCAATCGTGCATTGGCGAACCTGGGATCTGAAATCCAGGGTAAGCAATTAGGACATCATTCTTTCCAGTAGTCTCATTCGGGCACCATCTAGAATCGTGGAGAATCCAGGGATTCATCCTTTTTTCAAATTTGCTAGTTGGCAACAATTGTTCCCTTCCTTTCGAAAGGGAGGGACATGGAGAGTTGACACTTCTAGTCAATCTTGTGCTTCTTTCCCTATTCCCAATGCACTTAAATCATATCGGCAAGCTGACAAGCTTTGCTATTGGATTTGCAAGTTGTCCCACCACGAACAATGCTAAGCCCTAACCTTAAGATAATTAGCCTCTGATCTGAACATTGCAGGCATTTCCGGGTTTATTGAATTTTAACCTATTACTATCAATACTATGCATTTACATATACTATCTCATTTCCGGCAGATACTTTCATGTACAATCGTATCTTTCCTGCTAATCAGCCAGCAACCCTTGCAAGCCCAGGCTTATTCCTATCATTGGGGGCACCCTTCTCCCCAGGGGAATACTATTTATAACATTGTCTTCCAGGATTCAAATATGGGCTGGGCTGTTACTGGCTGTGGGCAAATTTTGAAGAGTATTGACGGGGGAACAAGTTGGGCCATTTCCCTTACAGCAGACAGCCTCTGCAACGATCTGTATGATATCATCCTGACATCGGCCGGCACCATGATCGCTTCCGGGAATTCCGGGCGCATCCTTCGTAGCACCGACCAGGGAATAAGCTGGCAAACCCTATCCTATCCGGATGCTGGAAGGCTGTATGACCTTGCTCTTATACCCGGGGGAGGGATATCTGCTGCAGGCCAGTCAGGAAAAGTCCTGCTATCCTTCGACGACGGACTTTCATGGACCAATAAGGGTCCGGGGGGTACCGGATATGCAAGGCACCATTGCTGGAAAACCCAACTGGAAGGGTATGTGGTTGGATCCGGTTTATTTATGCACACCACAGATGGAGGGAACAGCTGGTCGCAGGTGGCCGCTCCCCCCTATTTCGGATTAAACGAAATTTACTTCACTGACGATGCTACTGGTTATGCCATCGAAGATTTTGGCTATTGGAAAACCACCAACGGGGGAATTTCCTGGAATCATGTCTCCATGTTTTCAGGAATTGATTATCGCTTCCGAACCCTTGTCCTGGACCCCTCCCATTGGTTTGCAGTGAGTTTCCAGGAAGGGGGCGATCTCTGGGAGACCACAGATGCCGGGGAAAACTGGACACTGAAAGCTTCCTATAACAACATTGGTTCTGCCTGTATTGTAAAAAACGGTGAGCGCATCCTTTTCGGTTCCGATCTGGGAGATATTTATTATACGAATGACGGGGGAAATACCATTTCGGATGCAGTTGAGAACTTGGCTGTTTTTCCTTCTGCACCTATTATCACTATAGGAAAACGGCCCGACGGAACCCTCTTTGCCAATAACCAGCCCAATTCAGGAACCAACAACGGGAGTTTCTTCAGAAGCGATAACGGCGGTCAAAGCTGGTATTTGCCTGCAACGCCTCCCGGCCTTCGCTGGGTTTACGATATACAGTTTGCCGACAACCAGCATGGAGTATTGGGTTCCTATGGTGATATCAGGTACACCCTGGATGGAGGCACTACCTGGAATGCAAGTACGCTTCCCACCGATTACAGGATTGATAATTTTGCAACACCCGCCGTCGACCGCTATTTTGCAGCAACCTATTCCACCCAGGGAGGTGGAAATATATACAGGAGTGCTGACCAGGGAGCCAGCTGGCAAGTAGTGGAAGGAGGGCTGCCCGTAAATACGCTTTACCTTTCAGCCATTGCTTTTGCAACTGCGACAACAGGCTATGTTTCCTGTCAAAACATCAGCAACCAGCCAGTTTTTTATAAAACGATTGACGGTGGCAGTACCTGGACATTGATTGCCAGTACAGGCATTTCCAGTTATGTTTCCGAAATGCTGTGGCTCGATGAAAACACCGGCCTGGCTGCTGTGCCGAACGGTGAAAGCGGAATCTTCAGGACAACTGATGGCGGGAATCACTGGAATAAAGTATCGGAAAGCAGCGGGCGCCATTTTTCAGGTAGGATGGAGAATCGTATAGCAGCTATAGATGCCGGGGATGCATTCTTCCAGGAATCGATGGATGGTGGTTTAAGCTGGATGCCTTATTATCCTCCGCTTAGTTCTGCTAATATCGGTTTCCAGGGCTATGTTGAATCCATCCGGGTAACCGAAAACGGGTACATTTTGGGAGGCATGGGAAACCGCCTGCTCCTGGCCGAAAGAGGCATTCATACAGGCATCCCGTCTCCAGAAAAGGAAGAACTTGCACATTTGCTAACGGTACATCCGAATCCGGTTATCTACACATCCACTATCACTGTGGATTTGCCCGAAAGCACACATATTTTCATTGAAATCCTGGATGCCTTGGGACGTCATATTGCTACATTGGCAGATGCAAGAAAACCAGAAGGGCGTTTTACCCTCCCATTGTTTTCTGAGCAACTCAAAAATAAGTTAAAACCTGGCACTTATTTTCTGCTCCTTCAAACAGGCAACTACTCTGAAACCCTTAAAGTAGTGATTACCCAATGAGGTATTGGTAATTGAGTTACAGGAAAATTTGATTTAATCTTAGAATACTGGCGGATGAAGATTTCTTCAGTCGGGCAGGTACTAAATTTAAAATGCGTTGGCTTTTAAAAATGGAACGCGCCTGCTTGCCGGCGGATTCGTGTTCCAATAATTACCGCTTAACTTCCAATTTCCCACCGCAGGCATGTAGATTATTTTACATGATGATAAAAAATCTTACATCCTCCCTCCTGGTTTAAATACTACGATGATATCCATATTTTTTTCAAAATATTTATAAATTTTTAATTTATTGTATATTAATTGTTACAGTTTTTAATTATAATTTTTGCATTTTGCATTTTACATTTTACATTCATTTTCGCTCTTTGGCACGCCTTTGGAAATAGATATGGCACAACAACGAACTTACACAAACTAACCTCACTCAAAAAACTCTACTCCAATGAAAAACTTACTCGCCCTCGCTATCATCGTTCTCGGATTCACTGCCACTTCTTTCGCTCAGGTAACCGCAACCGCATCAACCACAGCAACCATCATCACCCCAATCGCCATTGAAAAAGATGTTGATATGAATTTCGGTAACATCGCCGTTAGTCCAACATTAGGCGGTACCGTTGTTCTCCCAACTTCAGGAGCACGCACCAAGACCGGTGGAGTTACCCTCCCAGTTGTTACAGGAACCGTTTCAGCCGCTTCATTCACAGTAACCGGAGAAGGCAACAGCACTTACTCTATCACTTTACCTTCTTCAGCCATCACATTGACCAGTCCATCAGGTACAATGACCGTTGAAAACTTTGTAAGCACCCCTTCCAACACAGGCGCCCTGAACAATGGCAGCCAGGAAGTAAAAGTAGGAGCTACCCTGAATGTAGGCGCTGCACAGGCTGCAGGAACTTATACCAACGAATCCAGCTTATTTGTAACAGTTAACTACAACTAAAATATAACACCCCAGATACAAGCTTCCTTGATCTACCGTCAAATCAAATACCTGTTTTTTATTCATATTGCAAAATCGTAAAAAAAAGCCCAAGAATAGAATAATCAAAAATGAAAAACTAAATTTAACTAAGAGTCATTTTTAAACCATGAGACATTTCAATTTTACCCACTTCTAGCTTGGAACTCAGCTTAGGTTACGGAGTTTGGAGGTGATTGCAGCCCCGACTACGAATTCCAACTAGCTCGGAAGTTCCCCGGAAACCATGGGGTGAATTCATTTGAGGCATATGTGTTAATAATGTGCTGGGCATAATGGAACTTTATCATCACATGAGAGGACCAGGGCTTTAGCATCGTCTCTGACAATATTCTACCATAGTACGGTGCAAAAATTGATCTAAAGATGTCCAATCAGCCCGGCATAGGAGCAGGTGTCTAATGGGGACGAGGATCCGTCGGACTCACGGATTATCACTTTTGCCGATTAATACAGATACTTGGGTATGCAATGTCTAGCACCTTTTCGTCCGCCAAGCCGGCGGATTGCTTCGAGATTCGAAACGAAATTTGCGAAGGGTGGTCAATCGGGATTCGTGTTCCATTATTTACTCTAACTTCCATTTTCCCATCGCAGGCATGTAAATTATTTTACATGATGATAAAAAATCTTACATCCTCCCTCCAAGAATTTTATACTTAAGATGATAACGGCATTTTTTTCAAAAATATTTACAAATTTTTAATTAATTGTATATTAAGTTATTACACACTTTTCATTCTAATTTTTGCATTTTAATTTTTGCATTTTTCATTCATTTTTGCTCTTTGGCACGACTTTGGAAATAGATATGGCACAACAACGAACTCACAAAAACTAACCTCACTCAAAAAACTCTACTCCAATGAAAAACTTACTCGCCCTCGCTATCATCGTTCTCGGATTCACTGCCACTTCTTTCGCTCAGGTTACCGCAACCGCTTCAACCACAGCAACCATCATCACCCCGATCGCCATTGAAAAAGATGTAGATATGAATTTCGGTAACATCGCCGTTAGTCCAACATTAGGCGGTACCGTTGTTCTCCCAACTTCAGGAGCACGCACCAAGACCGGTGGAGTTACCCTCCCAGTTGTTACAGGAACCGTTTCAGCCGCTTCATTCACAGTAACCGGAGAAGGCAACAGCACTTACTCTATCACCTTACCTTCTTCAGCCATCACATTGACCAGTCCATCAGGTACAATGACCGTTGAAAACTTTGTAAGCACCCCTTCCAACACAGGCGCCCTGAACAATGGCAGCCAGGAAGTAAAAGTAGGAGCTACCCTGAATGTAGGCGCTGCCCAGGCTGCAGGAACTTACACCAACGAATCAAGCTTATTCGTAACGGTTAACTACAACTAAAATATAACAACCAAAAACCCCGCGACACCGTCCCACAAGGGCGGTGTTTTTTTATTTAAAATGCAAAGTGAAAATGAAAAACACAAAATGCAAAATCCATCCGACAACTGGCGGAAAAAATCCAAAATCCAATTTTGCCAACTTCAGTTAAAAATCACACATCAAAAATTGGTTCAATTCAATTTCCCTGACAGCGTTTGAGTCATTTGTGTTAATAAGATCCGCCTTGATGACGATTACTTCCGACAAATAACAGAGATTTAAATGCTAATTTATTCGTGAGAATTTGTAAATCAATCGATGGGTTCGTGGCATTTGTGGAGTGGAATTCAATCTATTATAATTCATACATATAATGAGTTTACAACAATACAAAATTCCAACCATCCAAATTTTCTTTCAAGAATCAGGTATCTCTATGTTACTTTCTTCGATTTGAGATATTAACACATAGATTCATAAAAGTAAGTCTATCATCAATCGGCAAAAAATGAAATTCGTTAACTACACCTTGTATAGTAAGGCAGAAGACATCAAGAGACTTAAATTTATCATTGATAATCTTCCTGCCAAAGGGTCAGAACCTCTAAACATCCTGGAAATAGGATGTGGTGAAGGAAATATTTGTTATCAAATGGCTCATTATGGCCACCAGGTGCTGGGCATTGATATAAGTGAGACGACCATCAAATCAGCAAATCGCAAATTCGGAAGCACCCCCGGATTAAGTTTCCGGGTAGAAGATGCTGAACAAATGAAGCTAAAAGCAGATGAAAAATATGATGTGATAGTCTGTAGCGAGATACTGGAGCACTTGCATGATCCGGGTAAACTGGTAGATAATTTTAAAAATCTGCTTCGTCCGGATGGCATTGCTATAGTTACAGTTCCAAATGGCTTTGGCCCCAGGGAAGTATTGATTACCAAACCTGTACAGAATCTCAAGACCGGGCAAGGCATTTTTGCTAAAATGATGAGAAGCACTAAATCAGCTTTGGGATACAAGGGAGATACTGATCAATCATCTGCAGAAGCCCTTGATCATATCCAGTTTTTCTCCATGAATCATCTTAGAAATTTGGCTGAAAATCGGGGCTTTACCATCGTGAAGAAAAAATCCGGGAATTTCGTAGAAAATGTATTCCCATTCTCATTAGTTGCACGACACTCATTTTTCCTGCAAAAGATGGATTGTGCAATAGCCGATATGCTGCCTCTATCTTTTACCAGTCAATATTATTCCGTGTGGGCACGTAACCACTAGATCTCTTTGAAACGGCAATTTTGCTTTCCATTTAGTTAATGGAATAAAAATTAACATAAGATATGTTTCCCCCATTTAGCCCTGATTCCTGTCAGGGCTCTTTTTTTTAAGATCCAATCCCCTCAAATGGGTTCTGCTTTTTATTGATTTTTTCCACAAAGATGCATGAAGTGTGCATTTGTCCAGATATCTTTTTTTTACACTTTGTAAAATTATTTTACCACACTACTCCATTCAAAACTGAATACTGTAAAAATATTTGTCAGAATTAACTTACTATTATTTCTACTAACATTTGATTATCTGCATATTACATAATTCTTCAAAAAGTATTTTTCAAAAATAAATTTTCCCATTAACTCTGGCATAGCTTTGGTAATAGTATTATCACACAAACGAACTCGTAAAAACTAACATAACTAAAGAACTCTACTCCAATGAAAAACTTATTTGCTCTCGCTATCATCGTTCTCGGATTCACTGCCACTTCTTTTGCACAGGTAACTGCAACTGCATCAACCACAGCAACCATCATCACCCCGATCGCCATCGAAAAAGACATAGATATGAATTTCGGTAATATCGCCGTAAGTCCAACATTAGGCGGTACCGTTGTTCTCCCAACTTCAGGAGCACGCACCAAGACCGGTGGAGTTACCCTCCCCGTAGTAACAGGAACTGTTTCAGCCGCTTCTTTCACAGTAACCGGAGAAGGCAATAGCACATACTCTATCACTTTACCTTCTTCAGCCATCACATTGACCAGTCCATCAGGTACAATGACCGTTGAAAACTTTGTAAGCACCCCTTCCAACACAGGCGCCCTGAACAATGGCAGCCAGGAAGTAAAAGTAGGAGCTACCCTGAATGTAGGTGCTGCTCAGGCTGCAGGAACTTACACTAATGAATCCAGCTTATTCGTGACCGTTAACTATAACTAGCTAGGAAGAGTGTTAGCTAATGGTAAGACGCTGCCGATGGCAGCGTCTTTTTTTATTCTATTATTTTGGCCCCGGGCAGAATTCATTGCACCTGCATCCAGTTTTTCATTCTAAAAATTTCTGAATCATTAATTCACTATTGATCAGAATACTATATTTCTTCCAGGTGATTACCTTATTGGATTTATGGGATTAATTATAAACCATCACTGTTAAAAATTTGTAGTAAAAAAAACTATAGCTTCCGACATCTGATTTTGTTTCAAATCATCCTATAGGTGATCCATTAACGCTGCAAAACATTGAATTCGATTAATCTATTCACTCAACATAACATTCCATGAAAAAAATCATCTTACTTTCACTTTTCTCATTTGTTACTCTGATAGGAACTTATGCACAGGTAACGGCTACTGCTACTACAACTGCTACTCTCATCACTCCAATTGCCATTGAAAAAGATGTTGATATGAATTTTGGAAATATAGCTGTAAGTCCTACCCTTGCAGGCTCAGTTGTGTTACCAACAACCGGTTCCCGCACAAAAAACGGAGGTGTCACCCTCCCGATTGTTACCGGAACCGTATCTGCAGCTTCCTTTACTATATCAGGAGAGGGAAACAGCACCTATTCCATTACACTCCCCAGTTCAGCAATTATTCTTACTGGCCCATCCGGCACCATGTCAGTAGAGACTTTTGTAAGTTCACCTTCCAATACAGGTACACTTAATAGTGGTTCCCAGGAAATAAAAGTCGGTGCAACCCTAAATGTTGGGGCGGCACAATCTGCGGGGACTTACACCAATGAATCAGGCTTGTTTGTTACGGTAAACTATAATTAATTTATTACTAAAACTAATTTTAAGTATTTCAGGCATTGTGATTCAAGAAAAATTAATTTTAACAGAAATCCAAGAATCCACATAAATCACTAGTTGCTTTACCAATTCCACAAATTTTGTAATTTTCCAATAACCCTGAGAAGAAATGATTTCTTTCTTTAGCTGCAGTGCCACTAATAGGAACAGAAGATTCAATTAGGATTTGCAAAGATGATTTCACTTCATTAAAGAAAACCTCATTATGCGTTTTAATAAAATTGAGTGTATTGTAGGTAAATATTATAGACTTTTGATCATCATATTCAATCAAAATAGTATTATCAGCTAGAAATACCTCATTCAGGTAAACACTAAAGTAACAACCAAATTCATTGATTTCGGAACCTTCCTAATTCTGGACACCTTTAGCCACCTGTCGTTGCATATGGTGGATAAACTCATCCAGCGAATGGCATAATCTTAGAATGTCATTTTTATCAGCAAAAAAACCAGATAGCCAGGCATATTCAACCTGGTGAAGGATACCATTAAATGTCTCATAATTCCAAAGTTCAATAATTGGTAGCCGGATATAATAATCCAGAATCTTAGTTCCCATTTCATAGTGGCATGGCTCAAGATTTCCAGAGAATGTAAAAAGTTGATCCTGATAAGATGAATCACCTAACAACATTTTCTTCCACATATAAAACTTGAACTCAATAATATCCGGAAAATCAAAATAGTAAAAAATTGGAACATCTCTTGCTGCATATATTACATTCTCTTTTTACTTTTGAAATAGCTAAGTTCATCTAATATGAACTCTAACCATCCATAAAAACTATCTTCTGTCTGTACAATTGGAAATTGTTGAAAATATAGGGATCTGCCACTACCATGAACCAAGTCGTCGATTGAAACATGAAAATGAGTTGCAAGAATAACAAGTTCATTAATAGAGAGGCTCTTTTCATCTCTAATGCGCCTATAAGCACTATCGTAACTAATACCCAGCAATTCGGAGACAAGGTGTACAAATGAAACTTGTGAATGATCTAGATTTTTTAAATTTTTAAACAATTTTTGCTGGATTGATATACTATCATCCATCTTTTTTTCAATTATTAATCTAAAGATACGACATTATATTAAAAATAGCAACTATTATTATTGGTTTAGGGAATATCGCAAATAGTGTTCAATAGATATTACTAAATCAGAAATATTTGGGACTTACTTGAAAACAGCATTTTTCTTTAATGAGAATCTTGCATCATATACAATTAATATTCAGTAATTTGAAAGATTTGACATTTCTTTTAAGATTGAGAACTGAATAAGAATCTCCTTTTGCAAATAATGCAAATTTCATTCTCTTGCTTCGGGATATCAATTTTCATTCAATTGTTATCCGATATAACTTTAAATCCGCAATCAGGAGTCTGGTTTATCGTAAACCAAAAATTGGATTGATCTAAATGTTCACTTACAAAACATTAACACACATTATTATGAAAACAATCTATTTCAAATTAAGCATGTTACTTTTTCTGATCATTGCTTTCCTTTTTTCTGCATGTACTAAGGAGGAGAATGATAGTATTCCGGTTAACTTAAAGCCACAAAGTGAATTGACAGTCCCGGTTGAGATTGACAACATCATGTTTATAGATTGGAAAGAAGACTTTATTTCACAATCTAACCTTAGTTTAAACTGGAATTTTTTCGGCAGTCAAAAGCCAAATTGGATCCATAATGATTTTGACCGATATGGCTTATATGACAACAATGGAAACCCACCCTATGGAAATAGTGCGGTTTCAAAAACTGTGATTGGAGATGGCAGAGGTTACATCATTGAAACTGAAGTGTACATAAACCTTACTAATCCTTCAGGAACATGTATCTGTCCTTCAATAGGAGTTACCCGCATTCTTAATCCCAATCCTCTTGGTAGTAACCAACCTGTAGAATCGGGAATTATGATGAGAATGAAATATCTTGGATCAGAAATGGGGAATGTACCTCCGGCAGCCCGGCATCATACCTGGTTACAGATTGAAGCCTTACTGGAAGATGGTTCCATTTCAAGTCCGGGAGAATATGCTGCAACGGTAGATAATATCGTAAACGGTTGGCATAAAATGAAAATAGTTATCCCTAAGAACAGGCTTGCTCACTTCTATCTAGACAATGAGCTGGTATGGATTACACCAAAACAGGTTCATAAGTCATTGCTAGAAAAAGAACCTCTTACTTGGAAGCACTTCACCAGGTATTGCAGGAAAAGCATATCATGATTGGGTTAAAATTACTTATATCACACCTGATTGATATGTTTATAAAACATCAGGCATTGATCTTGTTTGACATGCCTGTTTTGAGTAATTCCTGATTGCCTATTGCTATCCTGTCCAACATTTGACAGGATAGTTTTTTATCTTTAATGATGAATAAAATGAACCAATAGGACAAGTAAGTGTTTAAGGATAACGAAATAATATTAATCAAATGTCAGTAACAGAAACAAAACCACTTATCCAACTGAAATCGGTACCAGTACTTTCTAACATAGAAATAGCTCCATCAGTATATGTTCTATCTTTCCTCCGGGACTTTAACTTCAGGGCCGGACAGGTTCTTGGAATCGGGCTTTCCCAAAATGATGATCCCAGGCTATATAGCATAGCAAGTGGAGATAATGATGATCAGGTTAGTATCTTATACAATATCAAGCCTGGGGGACAACTAACTCCAAATCTGGCTCAACTGAATCCGGGTGATCGGATTTGGATCACCCCTCCTTTCGGAATCTATGAGGGAACCAATGATCCGGCATGGTGGATTGCAGCAGGAACAGGACTGGCTCCTTTCACCAGTATGCTACGTTCAGGCATGGGCGGGAACAAAGTACTCGTGCATGGCGGACGGACCGCTGATTCATTCTATTTTAATGAAGAACTTAGTAAAGCCTTAGACAACAGGTATATCAGGTGTTGTTCCCAGGAATCAGGCGAAGGACTTTACCAGGGACGAGTCACCCAATTTCTTGAAGAACAGGAAAACCTGCCATTAGATCAAAAGTATTACCTTTGCGGTAGTGCTGAAATGGTGGTTGAATGTCGTGAAATCTTATTAAATAAAGGAATCCCATTTAATCACATTGTAGCTGAAATCTATTTCTGAGAAGATGCATGATCCTGTTACCTTGCAAAGAAAAGAGTCTTTGCTCGGGAAAACCTTATCTGAACTCCAGGAACTGGCCAGAAAACATGAACTCCCTTCATTTACAGCAGGGCAGATCGCATATTGGCTTTATAAAACATCTATAAGGTCAATTGATGAGATGACCAATATCTCTAAGAAGATCAGAATCCTCTTAGATGAAAACTATACCCTGGGAATCAGTGATCCTGTTAAAGTTCAAACTTCAACGGACGGCACAAAGAAATACCTGTATTCCACTTCCGGTGCCAAATTTATTGAAGCAGCATTTATTCCTGATCAGAGGCGGCAGACGTTATGTGTTTCGACCCAGGTAGGCTGTAAGATGGGATGTCTTTTCTGCATGACAGGAAAACAAGGATTCCAGGCAAATCTTTCCAGTGGAGAAATTCTAAATCAACTTCGCTCCCTTCCAGAGAGACAAGAGATTACAAATATTGTATTCATGGGGATGGGAGAGCCTTTCGACAACCTGGAGGCTGTTATGAAGGCACAGGAAATCCTCACTTCAGAATATGGATTTGCAATAAGTGTCAGAAAAGTTACCGTGTCAACTATCGGTATTATACCAGCGATGAAAACCTTCCTTGAGAAAAGTAAATGCAACCTGGCTGTAAGCCTTCATTCACCTTTCGATGAGGAAAGAAGAAAACTAATGCCTATTCAGCATGTTTACCCGATTAAAGAGGTAATAGATACCATTTCACAATTCGACCTGGGAAAATATCGCAGGGTATCAATGGAGTATATTGTTTTCAGCGAAGTAAATGATACACAACGCCATGTAAAGGAACTAGCCCGATTATTGAATAAAACCAGGTGCAGAATTAACCTCATCCGTTTTCATGAGGTGCCGGGTGTACCCCTTACAGGGACAGATGAAACCCGATTACTGGCTTTTCAAAAGGCGCTTAATGATAAAGGAATCGTCACCACTATCAGGGCTTCACGTGGAAAAGATATCGATGCCGCTTGTGGTATGCTTTCTACTAAGGCATTGGTGAAAAAGGAAATCTCAGATTTCTAAACAATTCATCATTAATTCGATTAACTTTATATTTTTGTAAACAAACCACTTATTCCACTTTTACTAATGTTACTCAATAATAAGATTTTACTGGTTGAAGATTCTGATTCTGACCGCTTCCTATTTTCAAGATATCTCACTCAGTTAGGGTATGAATGTGATTGTTTTGAAAATGGGAAAGAGCTAATAGACCAGATTCACCGGTATCCTTCCTCTTTAGTATTGATGGATATTGAACTTCCAATAATGAATGGGATGCAGACTGCCAGGCATGTCCGTGAACATTTTAATGATTGTGAAAAGCGTTTTATTCTAATCGGCCTGACAAGTCATAATGATCCTGAAGTATTGGAAGAAATTGCTTCATCCGGATTTGATAACTGTTTACACAAGCCCTTAAAGAAGCGTGAACTTGAATTAAAACTCAAACAATACATCTCGTTGCCAATGAATGATTTAAGCCATATACCTGGTGAAGAAAAAAACCAGGCAAAGTCAGGAAGACTTTACTCCCTCGAAATGTTTGAAGCCGATGATCCTGAATTTTTAGAATCGATCATAGGAATGTTTGTTGCAAGTACTCCAACATCTATTGCCTCTTTAAAGTCATTATTTGAAAAAAGAGAATGGGAGCCCTTACGCGTGCAGGCCCACAAACTAAAACCACATTTTAACTATTTTATGATTTCTGAAGCCGCAAAAGCACTTCAGGAGTTGGAAGAACTGGCACGACATGCAACCGGAGAAGAGAAAATCCCGGATCTGTTAGCATTGATCGAAACTCAAGGATTAATCAGTGTTGAGCAAATGACCCAGGACTATCTTTCAAAATAGTTTAATATCCACTTCGGCCGCCTAAACTGAATTCTTCTAATGAAATTCTATGAAAGACCTGACGGTAGGTAATAGCGGCCGGTTGATTTTTCTTTTTGCCGTACCCATGTTGATCGGCAATGTTTTCCAGCAATTTTACAATATTGCTGACAGTATTATTGTTGGAAAGTTCATTGGCAAAGAAGCACTGGCTGCAGTTGGAGCCTCTTTCCCCCTCATTTTTATGCTTATCTCCTTTGTGGTTGGTGTTGCTATGGGGACCACCGTAATCATTGCTCAATATTTCGGTGCCAGGGATATGAAGATGGTTAAGAAAGCCATGGATACTTTATATATCTTCCTTTTTTTTGCTTCCATCCTGGTCACTATCCTTGGACTTGCTTTCAGCGGTCCCATTTTCCGACTTATTAAACTTCCTGCGGATATTATGCCACAGGCAGTTACCTATTTTAATGTGTACCTCCTGGGTATAATCTTTTTCTTCGGATTTAATGGCACCAGTGCAATCCTCAGGGGATTGGGTGATTCCAAAACACCGCTCTACTTCCTTATAATTTCGACCCTGATCAATATTGTCCTGGCTGTTTTATTTGTTGCCATATTCCGTTGGGGAGTGGCTGGTGCTGCATTTGCAACAGTTATCGCACAAGCAGGTGCTTTCTTTACCGGCATTATCTACCTGAATAAGAAGCATGAAGTCGTGAATCTCTCTTTGAAAAACCTTGAATTCGACTGGGGAATCTTTAGAAAAAGTTTAGCTATCGGCCTCCCTTCAGGATTTCAACAGACTTTTGTTGCTCTCGGGATGCTGGCAGTGATGAGAATTGTGAATGATTTTGGAACGGATGTTATTGCTGCCTACAGTGTTGCCGGACGAATTGACTCCCTTGCCGGGATGCCTGCAATGAATTTTGGTGTGGCGCTCTCAACCTTTGTTGGACAAAACCTTGGCGCAAGAAAAATTGACAGGGTAAAACTTGGTTTCAGGGCGACAATGTATATGTCATCAGCATTGGCATTACTGACCTCCCTCCTGGTGGTGGTCTTTCCAAGGGCTTTGATGGGACTCTTCAACAGTGATCCCGCCGTTATTGAGATCGGCTCACATTACCTTGTTATTGTGGGTACTTTTTATGTGTTCTTTTCCACAATGTTTGTGGTTGGCGGAGTCATGAGAGGTGCCGGAGATACACTCATTCCAATGTTCATTACCCTGTTTTCACTCTGGATTATCCGCATTCCACTGGCATGGTATTTTTCAACTCATTTTGGGTATATCGGAATCTGGTGGTCAATTCCCACTGCGTGGGCAGTCGGAATGGTTCTCTCCTACCTTTATTATCTAAAAGGAAACTGGAAAAAGAAGGTGATTGTCAAACCCCTGCCAGTTGAAGTTGAAAGTGAATAGATGATTTTGACCCTGGAATGATATTCCAGCAAATACAACACATCAACCCAACTTTAATTTACACTGGATCGATTATTCAGAATAATACTCATTTTCAAACCTGATCCTGTAATCCTGGGCAGGCCTTTGTCCTGACCCGGCAACATTAACTCTTGTTTGAATAATCCTGTTATGATCATCATAAACTCTTTCGATCCGGCTAATAGCCAAATCATTACTATCAACCGTTTCCTGGATGGTATTGTTCCCATTTGTATCATATTCCATCTTTAAAATCTCAATCCCAGAGCGGCTTTCTTCTTTTACTTCTTTCACTCTTCCCTGCTCATCACGTGAATAGCTGTTTTTCTCGACCAGTCTGCCTTCATTGTCATACCTTCTTGTAATAGAGCGATTCCCTGCTTCATCATACTCAAAGGTTAGCTTTGAAGTTCCTTCTGGTGATGATAGCGATTCAGAAATCAAATTTCCTTTTTCATCATATTCCAGCCTCTTTTCTAAGATGATATTGTTCTCTTCATCAAATTCGATTTCGGCTATCAAAAGATCTGATTCATATTCCATTACCATGCGATTCCCTGCCTCTCCTTCATCACTTTGGGTAGTTCTGCCTATAACCCTGTTAAAGGAATCATAACTAATGGTGGTCTCATCAAAAGACTCATCGGAGTAGTGCAACACCTCCTTTAATAATCGCCCCTCTGAATCATATTCCATGGTTTTGTGCTCCGAAATAAATTCATCACCTTCCAGCAGAATCTCTTCGATCAATTGCCCTAACCCATTATAGGTATAGGTTGACTTATGTTCAAGATCACCTTCTGGTAAATAAGACTCTTCACTTACAAGGTTCCCTTTACCATCATAGTTTGAAACCTGGAAACGGTATTCATTTTTGCGGATTTCCTCTTCTTCAAGTCCTTCAGTATGAACAGCCCGGAAAGAAGTAACACTCTTTAGTATCAATGACATGGTCAAAATTTTATTTATGAACAAAACTAGGAAAATAGCCTTTACTGTTAAACGGGAAGATCGGCTTCAATTAAAAATAACGACCTTTGCACAATAAAAATGAACTTTCGTAATTATTTTACAAAGTTAGATGACGAATATGGCAAAGTTGCAAAATAAATCGATCTATGGCTATTCAAGCCTGAGAATCATCATTTTTATCATGATATCAGCTGTTTTCAGCAACAGCATGATAGCCCAGGAGGATAACTCCGACAGCTTATTCTCAGCCAAATTGATGGAAGATAATCTCATGCTCTTTAACCAGGTTGATAGTCTGGAAAGTATCATAAAAGGACTTAATACAAGAAATTACCTGCTAAGGATGCAGATTGATTCCCTAACAGAAACGATGAATGAGTTCAATCAAAAATCAGTGGATTCGAAAAGTGCAGTGGATAGTCTTACCATTCAGATTATTGGTTTACAGAGGAATTTACTTTCAAATAAGCAGGAAATCCTGAAATTGAATTCAGCACTCGAAAACCAGAGCCAGGTATTACGCGACAAGGAATTCAAGCTGGCCAAAACAGAATTGGAGCTCAAAGAAATTAAAAGTGATTCAGAGATCAGCAAAGTGAAACTGGAAGGGAAACTGGATGTTCACAGCACAAAACTGGAGGGAAAGGACAAAGAAATCGCTTACTTAAAGAAGTCTATTGAAGAAAAGGATTTGATCATTAAAGAGAAGACTAATGAGTTGAGTAGCTTTTATAAAGAAAAGGACCATTCATTACAGATCATAGATTCATTGGCGCGGGCTTTAAACCAGAAAGAACTGGATTATATTAAGGTATCTGAACGGCTTAAAATTATTGAAAGCCAGTATAATGATATTATGGCCCGACAAGCTGCAGCCTCCAATAAGAAGAAAAAAATCCGGTTTATTCAGGGGGTTGGGCTCAAGACTTACCGTACACCCGATTGGCAACTTGCTCCTGAAAGTGCCATTTCAACCAATGTGTATGTGATCAGCAACAAAAATGCCGGCAAAATGGATTTTGATTATATAACAGGGATTAGTCTTTCTTTATATGATCTCACCAAAGAAGACAGTAAGTTCACTTATGATGCCGGGTTATTTGTTGGTTTTGGCGGGCAGAATCTTTTCAAAAACTTTTACATCGGCCCCAGCTTCAAGGTATTCGACTTTTTCCATGTAAATCTTGGAGCAAACATAGCAGAATATCAGCAGCTGAAAACCGGGTTTGCTGAAGGAGACCCGCTTCCTGTCGGTTATAGTATCTCAAACATCACGGTGAAAGAGTGGAAAACCAATTTCTATCTTGGTTTTACTGTGGATTTTGAACTTCTGAGCAATATCCCTAAAAAGCTTTAGCCATTACTTCTGTGTAGTTCCATCAGGGAAGAAAGCCGGCTTTGAGAAAGAGGGATTTGTCAGGAAATCATCATCTCTTAAGGTTTTTATAAAAGCGATCAGGTCTGATTTTTCAGATGGAAGTAATTGTATTCCTCCATCATTCACGTGATGCATCAGTGGGTGGACAAATGGAGAGGCTACAATATGATGTGAATAAAAATCAATTACTTCTTCCAGGGTTTTATATCTTCCATCGTGCATATAAGGAGCGGTAAGCTCAATATTCCGAAGTGTAGGTGCTTTATAAGCCCCTTTATCAGAAGGATCGCCGGTAACAGAAAACCTGTCGCGGTTGTCATCAAATACAGAATCTTTCCCATTATTGTAGAAGAGGTTGGAAGTGAAAAGCGGATTCCCATCACCCCCGTGACAATGAAAGCAATCTGCCCCGTCTTCAGTCATAAAAAGCACGAAGCCACTAAGTTCATTCACTGTAAGGCTTGCTTCACCTCTCATATACTTATCGAATTTTGAATCAGAGGAATTCAGCGTCCTGATAAACTGGGCAATAGCCTTCGAAATATTGGTAAAAGTTACCTCCCTGCTACCAAAAGCTTTTTCGAATAATTCCGGGTATCCTGGAATTCCCTGTATCATAGCTTTTACCTGGCTGGTGTCGGCCGCCATTTCATGAGGGGCAACAACTCCCATGTAGACAATGTCTTCAATATTTCTGCGATGGAGATCTGGGTTGGAATTACTTATCAGTCCGGACCAGAAATATCCATTTTCATTCCACACCAGGTTTATCAATGGCATCATGACATGAGGTGTTGGAATTCCGGTAACCCCAAAAGTATGTCCTCCTATAAACTTTGGGTGATTGATCCCACATTCGAAAGCATTCTGCTGTATGTGACAGGTACCGCATGACATCAGGCTGTCAGGATGGTTCCTGCCTGAAAGCCTTCCATCATAAAACAAATACCTGCCCAATGCTATCCCTTCCACTGTCATTGGATTGTTTGAAGGAATATTAAGGCGTGTCGGGAAGTAATCAGGTATCTCGATAGTGTATGGAGTAGGTTCATAAGCAGGATCAGGCTCCCTGCATGAAGCCATAAATAGAGCTACAGTCAGAAGGGAAGCAGCAATAACCCCGGAAATGCAAACCTTGTTCTTCGCTATTCTCATGGTTTAGTATTTCTAAGCGCTATTTCGGTTTTGCTGATTCGAAGATTACCTTGAAAACAT
Source organism: Bacteroidales bacterium (assembly GCA_016707785.1). Taxonomy (NCBI): domain Bacteria; kingdom Pseudomonadati; phylum Bacteroidota; class Bacteroidia; order Bacteroidales; species Bacteroidales bacterium. The sequence continues at coordinate 22,873 of JADJGZ010000038.1, forward strand.
CAGCCCCATTCTGGGCAGCCCTTTGCATTGCATCCTGATTTTGCATGATTTGCCCCCCGGTTTCATCCCAATTCCAGGTATGAGGCGTTTCGAACCAGGAATTTAAATCCATTCGAAAGACAAAAAGACTATAAAGTTGATTACCATCCAGGTAACAATCCTCCAGGGGAAGCGAAATCTTGAAAAAATTCTGGATGAATTGTTCATTCCCAAAGGGATCCTCTATCATTCCGATTCCAAGGTGCAGGTTAAATGGTTCCAGGAGTTGACTTTCAGAGATCCATTTTCCATTCATTTTCATATAATGATATCCCCCTCCCATCATATCCGGCCAAAACATGTCTCTTTCCGGCGGATTGACAAACAGACCCGTTTGATTGATTGCTTCATTCAACCCAAAGACCATGGTAACAGAATCATACTTTCCTGCAGGTAGCTCTGATTCAGGATTCCATTCCAGGGTTGATGGCAGATCGATATCTACATAATGAATGCCATTTCCCATATCAGGCTTATACATCTGACCAGATTTCCACAAAGTAAATTCCGATATAAAGTATTGCAGTTCATTCACTTCATAGCGATTTCCAGCGGCATTGATATACCCCAGACTATCCTTTTTTAATGGCTTATCTGCAACAAAATGCTCGAAACGGATAGAAATTTTAGCTGGCTGATCCTTTTCGCCACAAGACGACAAAGAGAAAAAAACCGGTGTCACCAGTAAAAGTAAACTGAATTGCCAAAGGCACCTGATGAGTTTCATATTAAACAATCTGCAAATACAAAGTTAGGTTAATTCAGTAATGAGGCTTCATCCCTAAAAAAAGGGTTCATGATAATAACCTACCTTTGCACAAAAAAGTATTTTATCTGTTAATTCAATCATCACAATACATTCAAATAAAACTTAACCTATGAATTTTAAACCAGGTGACAGGGTAAGATTTCTCAATACGAAAGGTGGAGGTACCGTCGCCAAGATTATCAATAGCTTTATGGTTTCTGTTGCCATAGAAGATGGTTTCGAAATCCCAACATTAACAAGTGAGTTGGTAATTATTGAACCTTCGGGCGTGAATGACAAAATGTTCACCAGGAAAGATGAAATTCAAACACCGTCAGTTGTTGCGCAGGAAGAGATCATTCCTGATGAAAGTGACCGTATCAGCAAGATCCACGTCACAGGCCTGCAGAATACTTTTCCAAGTGGAGTTTACCTTGCATTCACCCCTCAGAACCAACAATGGATCATGACCGGTAAGCTGGATATCTACCTGATTAACAATACCAATTATGATATACTGTATAGTTTCTTTCTGAAGGATGAAAATAACAGGTTCTCAGGAATTGATTACGGATCTGTTCCACAAGGCTCCAAGCTCATCCTTGAAAGCATAGTGAGAGAAGATATTAATCAGTGGTCAAGCGGAATCATCCAGGTATTGTTACATCCTGATGAGAGTGACAGAATCCTGATGCCTGTGAGTACAACATACAGGATCAAAGGATCAGCTTTCTTCAATGATCATAGTTACAAGGAATGTAGTATGCTTAGTGAAAAAAAGGCACTATTATATACCATCTGTGAATTGAACCGACTACCTTCTACCTTCGAACATGTTTTGCAGGAGAAAGAAGGAAAGGAAAATCTGCCCGAAACTGCCCGTCAGTTCAAAGTGGAAGCTATTATCGACAAACATAATATCGCACATCGCGAAGCAGAAGTCGATTTACATATATCTGCGCTAAGAGAGAAATACAATAATTTATCGCCCAGGGAAATCCTGACGATTCAGATCGGAACATTTGAAAGAATGCTTGAAAGTGCTCTGGCAAATAACTACTCAAGAATTGTATTTATTCATGGGGTTGGTAATGGTACTCTGAAACAAGCCCTGGTGGATAAAGTAAAAGATTACGGGGATATAGAATTTAAAAATGCTTCCTATGCCAAATACGGGAATGGAGCCATTGAAATTATCCTTCACCAGAATATGTAATCCGGCCTGAAACTGCAACTTCCTACTGGGGAACCTGAATATGATTAAACTGGTCTTACTCATCCTTGGCTTTCTGTCATTAGCCCTGGGCATTATAGGTATATTTCTGCCGGTATTGCCTACCACACCCTTTGTGTTACTGGCAGCTTACCTTTTCGGGAAGAGTTCGGAGAAGTTTCATCAGTATTTATATAATCATAGAATCTTTGGCCCCATGGTGCGTGATTTTTATGAGCGAAAGGCAATGAAAAGGAAGAATAAAGTGATAGCATTGGTCTCCATGTGGATAGTGCTGCTTTCATCTGTGATTTTTTTCATGCCTTATTGGTGGGCAAAAGTGATTGTGTTATGTATAGGACTTGGAACAACAATCTATATGGTCCGCTTCCCTGAATATAAAGAATAGTCCCTGCTCAGTTCTCAGTAAAATCGGACCCTGAAAAGGATTACCTTTGCAAGGCAATAACCCGTTCTATCGCCTCGTCCTAAAAGGGCGTGGAGGAAAGTCGGGACAACACAGGGCACCATACTTCCTAACGGGAAGGCATTGCGGCTGAACACCGTGATGACAGATAGTACCACAGAAAATAAACCGTCCCGTCACTTGTGACAGGATAAGGGTGAAACCGTGAGGTAAGAGCTCACGCACTGGTTTGGTGACAAGCCGGTAGGGAAAACCTTATGGGTTGAAAGGTCAAATATACCGGGTATCCCGTCACTAGTGACGGGGCAAGGACTGCCCGTCCGACACCCGGGGGGTAGACCGTTAGAGGCCTGTAGTGATGCAGGTCCCAGATAAATGATAGAAGCTTTCTGTCGATTGATGGAAAGAACAGAATCCCGCTTACAAGGTTATTGCCCCCCGAAAGGGGGTTTTTGCTTTATAGTAATTTGAGAAGTTGCACCGTATAAATCTTTAACAGGATTGGATATCCGGGCAAACCAGAACTTTTATTAATTGTTAATGGTAATAGCAATGGATTGTATACACAATCAAGCTCAAACCACATATTTCCTACTTTTGTAAAAATAATTGCCATGTTACGAACCTTCAATATATACCTGTTAACCTTATTATTTTCACTGTTCATTTTAAAATCCTATGCACAGGATATTCCTAATGCAAGTTTTGAAAACTGGTCGAATGGTGAACCAGTCAATTGGTATACAACCAATCAAAACATACTGGGGACTCAGTTTAATGTTGTAAACAAAGAGACTTCAAATCCTCAGTCAGGTCAGTTTTCAGCCCGAATTGAGGTAGTAACAAAAAATATATTTCTTGTGGGACCGGTAACCGTTGCCTGGGGTACTCACGCTAAGTGAGATTTCCATCGATGTATTAATGCAAACCGTGAATATTTCAGGTGGTTACCCTTTTAATGGAATGCCTCAGCAATTGGCAGGATACATAAAATACCAGCCTTCAGGGATAGATACAAGCTTTTTTGGTTTTGCTCTTACCCGATGGAATAATGGTAGCAGGGACACTATCGGTTATGCAGCGGATACGATATCCGGAACCATTTCATCGTGGACACATTTTCAATTACCTATTGCCTATGACATTTGGGAAGCCCCTGATACAATGAGCATTTTGTTTCTGTGTACCAATGTGAATGATCCGGTGGTGCATACAGGTTCAAAAATGTGGGTCGATAATCTAAGCTTTATCTATGGTACTGTGAGCATTGAAGGAATCACATTTGGCGAGGATTATCGCATCTATGCAGATCCAAATACCCGGCAACTAATTATTGATACAAAATTTGATAAACCAAGGCCATTGGATGTTCAATTATTCAATGTTTCAGGACAATCTGTAGCTCATTTTCATAAAACCATGGATCTGGACAGGGAATATCTTGATACCGGGCATCTTCCGGCAGGCACCTACATCCTCAGGATCTCTGAACACAACAAAGTTCTGGATTCCAGGAAAATACATATTTTAAACTGAGGTATTGTGATTATTATTCCTGTGATTTGAAACTTTTAATGCTCAAGTCTAAGATTAAAATACCAGCCGGTTTATCAGAAAAAGATACTAACTTGAAATTTTAGACGTTTTAGGTCTAATTACCCAAACAGATCTTCATCCTATCGGATACTTTTTACACTTTTTTCTCGCTGAAGTTGTTAAATCCCTGCTGTTGATAAATGGCTACGTGGTTGATATTTAGAAAATAGCAATTGCTTTACCTTTAAACTGGTTTTCAGAAACATCCCATGAATATTCGTAACATTATCTTTTCGGTACTTCTTCTTATCATTTCATCCGCTTCTTTTGCCCAAAAAACAAAGGCGTATGATAATCCCCGTGCTGACTATGAAAGCGCGCTGGATCTCTACAATAAAGGGAAATATGGATCTGCACTGGCAATCTTTGATAAACTGGCCAGTGGAGAAACATCCAATCTCAGGGCTGGGGCAGCCTACTATGGAGCACTATGCGCTGCTAACCTGTTCCATCCGGATGCAACACAAAGACTAGAAAAATTTATCGACGTCTACCCCCAGAATGCCCAGGTAAACTCAGCATATTTTGAACTTGGGAAACAATATTTCCTGGCAAAGGATTATCGAAAAACCTTAGATACCTTTCTCGAACTGGATATTTATGAACTCAGCAATGAACAGCTGATGGAGTACTTTTTCAAAACCGGGTACAGCTATCTTAAACTGGATAACCTGGCTAAAGCAAGGGAAAATTTTGCCCTGGTTAAAGATAAGCCCAATCGGTTCTCCGTTCCTGCTACCTATTACTATGCCCATATCTGTTACCAGGAAAAGAACTATGAAACAGCATTGCAGCATTTCGAAAAGATCGCAAATGATGATACTTTTCGCGATGTGGTAAATTATTACATCGTCCAGATTTACTCAATGCAGGGGAAATTTGAAGAGGTACTGGCAAAAGCACTCCCTTTGCTGGAGGGGCCAAATGATAAAAAAACAGCTGAAATTGCCCGATTGACGGCAGATGCCTATTTCCATCAAGGTCAATATAAAGATGCTATCAAGTATTTTAACCGTTACCTTTTGAGTAACCCAAAATCAGTGACACGGGCCGATTATTATGAACTGGGTTTCTCTTATTATCTAACAGCTGATTACAACCAGGCCATCAAACAATTTCAACTCGTTGCTATAAACCAGGATTCGTTGTCACAGAATGCATTCTATCACCTGGGAGACTGTTACTTAAAAACCGGGCAGAAGAGATATGCCTTCAATTCATTTAGTTCTGCAAGCAAAATCAAACATGATCCGTTACTTGCCGAAGACGCCCTTTTCAATTATGCGAAACTGGCAATAGAATTATCCTACAATCCTTATAATGAGGCTGTTAATGCTTTACAACAGTATATAAATGAGTATCCTAACTCATTAAGGAAAGATGAAGCATACGGATATCTTGCTGATCTTTATATGCTTACTAAAAACTATAAGAATGCCCAGGCATCCATCCAGAAGATCAGTAAGAGAAATGCGAGGCTGGATGCCGCTTATCAGCGAATTTCCTATTACCGGGGCATAGAGTTATTTAATGAAGGAAGTTTCGACGATGCAATTACACTGTTTAAGGAAGTCCAGCAAAGTGGTGCAGATAATTCCATCAAATCAGCATCCGTTTATTGGACGGCTGAATCCTATTACAGAACCGCTCAATGGAATAAGGCCCTGACTGCCTATAATAAATTCCTGGTAACTCCCGGTGCGATAAGTCAATCCTATTTTAATACAGCCAATTATAATATTGGGTATTGCTATTTCAAAACAAAGGACTATTCAAAAGCGGCAACGAACTTCAGGAAATTTCTTGCAGGGAAATCCTCCGACCTCAAGATCACCGGTGATGCCTATCTTCGTTTGGGTGATTGCTATTTCATGACAAAGGATTATGCCGAGGCGATGGATTTCTATAAAAAGGCCACTCTTTCCGCTGTACCTGATGCTGATTACGCCCTTTTCCAGACTGCTATTGCATATGGAGTACAGGGGGATCTTTCACAGAAAAATGTTTACCTGCTTAAATTACTGAATGATTATAAGAAATCGACTTATACTGATGAGGCGATGTATGAGTTAGGCACCAGTTTGACGATACAGAACAGAGATATTGAAGCTATTTCGTATTTCCAGAAAGTGGTCCGGGAGCATCCCAAAAGCGTCTATGTCAAGAAATCCTTATTAAAAACAGGTTTGATCTTTTTCAACCAGAATAAAAACCAGGAAGCTTTAACCACTTTGCAACGCGTGGTTAAGGAATATCCAGGAACCTCAGAAGCAAGGGAAGCGCTTGCGAGCATCAAGAGTATCTATGTGGAAATGAATGAAGTAGATGAATTTATGGAATTCTCTAAGCAGATACCTATGGGAGATGTATCAAAATCTGAACAAGATTCACTTTCATATACTGCTTCCGAAAACCAATATATGAATGGGGATTGCGACAAAGCCATTGCAGGTTTTACCAAGTATATCTCCAGGTTTCCGGAAGGCAATTTCATTATTGAAGCTCATTTTTACAAAGCTGAGTGTGAATACAGGCTCAAAAATTATGAGGTAGCCTTAAAAAGCTATGATTTTGTACTTTCTCAACCCAGGAGCCGTTTTACTGGAAATGCAGCTCTGAAAGCAGCCAGAGTCAATTATTTTAATAAGAATTACCAGGCCGCACTTGACAATTATATTCGCCTGGAAGAAACAGCCGATCAGTCTGTACAAACCGTTGATGCTATTGCCGGGCAAATGCAATGTAATTATTACCTGTCAAACTATGGCCTTGCCATACAATCAGCCCAGAAGCTTCTTTTACAAACTAAGCTACCTGAAAACCTCGCAACTGAAGCACACCTAATCATTGCCCGTTCAGCCTACATTCTCAAAAACCAGGACCTGGCAAGGAAAGAATTTGAAGAAACTGTAAAACTTTCTCAAAATGAGATGGGGGCTGAAGCAAAATACATGATTGCCCAACTTCAATTTGACAATGAGAAACTGGATGATGCGGAAAAGTCAGTTTTTGCCCTTTCAGATACTTATGCATCCTATGATTACTGGGTTGCCAAAGGATTCATTCTGCTTGCTGACATCTATGTGAAAAAGGATAATATTTTCCAGGCACGACAGACCCTTCAAAGTATCATTGACAATTATGAAGGCCAGGATCTCGTTCTCATTGCCAGGGAAAAACTCAATGCTTTACAGGAAACTGAAGCAACTCCATCTGAAACACCTCAAGAATAATCATCAACCGCAGATATTTCCCTTCCCTATGAAGACTCAAAGAATAAATAAACTGATACTTCTCCTTTTCCTGCCATTGGTTATATTCCTAATCAGTGCGCAAGCTAAAGCTCAAAACAAGCCTTACAATGAGGAGATTACAGTGATTGCGACATTCGATCCCATCATACCTGATGCTTTCAAGATCAACCAAAACCCGGTTGTTAATGACACATCAACTGCTATTCCGGTTATGACCTATGTGATCAGGCCCAAGGATGCCGGAATTCAACTTGCTATTGAGCCGCTACCCGCAGTAAAACTTGTAGCCGAGCCTCTTTCAAAAATTTACAGGAATTATCTGAAAGCCGGACTCGGTAATTATTCCACCATTTATGGAGAATTATTTGCCAGTTCACTCCGTTCCAAAACGCACCTTTTGGGATTTCATGCCCGTCATATCTCATCTACCGGCGCAATTAAGGATTATGCTCCTACCACGAACTCATCGCAGCTGGCTGAATTATATGGTGAGAGATACCTGGAAAATCACACCCTGGCTGGTAATTTATTCTTCCAGAGAGAAGGTCTTCACCTTTATGGATTTAAACCTGATGATTTCCCGGGAGTTTCAATAAGTAAGGATGATATCAAACAAAGGTATCTTATTGCAGGAACTGACCTGTCAATATCGAGCCGATACAAGAGCGATAACAGATTGAATCATGCTTTTGGTTTTTCATATTATCATTTAACTGATAAGTACAAAGCCAAAGAAAACAATTATCACATAAAGTCAGAATTGAATAAAAACTATGACCTGTTTAAGTGGGATAAAGACCAGACCCTTGGCCTCAATACATCACTGAATATCATGAATCAAAAGGATTCCCTGGGCAAGTTCAACACCGCTATACTATGCATCAACCCTACAATCAGGGCTTACTACCAGGAATATAGTTTCAAAGCTGGAATTGGTTTTTATGTAGGTATGGACACCATCACCAAAGCTCATATTTATCCACAACTGGAGGCTAAACTTGACCTGATTCCAGGTGCATTGCAGATTTATGCCGGAATCGACGGAGGAATGGAAAGGGTATCATTGAAAGGCCTCAGCGATCAGAATCCATACATTTCTTCCATCCTGCCACTAAACTATACTTATAACAAATTCAAAGCATTTGGTGGATTTAACAGCAATATCAGCAGAAGTTTCAACTTTAATGCCAGTATTGCAAGTTACACTGTTGAGAATAATCCATTCTTTGTAACTGATTCGATCAGTTTACTGGGAAATTCATTTACCCTTCTCTATGATGACATCAGTTATATGAAAGTAAGGGCTGAACTCGAATTTATAAAAACCGAGAAACTGAAACTTGGCCTTAGCGGGACCTACTATGACTATTATAAACTGGGAGACCAGGAATATGCATGGTATAAACCCCAGTATGACCTGTCGTTTACAACCCTTTATAACATGCAGGATAAGATTATCCTGAAATTTCAGACCACGCTTAATGGGCCTGTTTATGCCCTGGTACCGGATAAGCCAAAGGAAGGGAAAGTTGCATCCTACCCTGGTACCCTGGATGCTGAAAAAATCAAAGGTTGGGTGGATATAAATATTGGAGCTGAATATAAATTCAATAAAGCACTTTCCTTCTGGTTAAATATCAACAATATTGCTAATTCTCAGCATTTTTACTGGGCACAATATCCGTCATACCGCATAAACCTGCTGGGAGGACTAAGCTATTCATTCTAATTAATGATTGAATCTTACCTGCATATTTTAGTAAATTTCAGGAATTATTATAATTTAGTATGACCTTTTGAGGGAATCCGGATAAAGTGCCGGTTTCTCAAGATTTGCTTATTAATTGGGTTACTACACGGGTACCCAATGTGATCGTGACCGGTAAATCAACCTTTGATCTTTAGCTATTTTAACTTGTATTCCTGCCAGGACTATTAATCCAAAACAATTTTCGTTTGAGGTAAAACCATAACGGCAGCTGCGCATCCTGCTTAGAATTAGTATACTAGCAAACCAAATCACTTTATGCTTATTTTTAAATCTCTGCCAATAGCACTTCTAGTGGTATTCTGTTGTTTACAGGGGGTTGTGTATTCCCAGACCCGAAACTATCAGTGTAGCTCTTTACAAGGATCTCCACCTGAAATTGACGGGATCCTAAATGATGTAGCATGGACCTCATCGAATTGGACCGGCGATTTCATCCAGAGAGACCCCTATGATGGTAAGAATCCATCCCAGGCTACCAATTTCAGTATTGTGTATGATGACAACAACCTGTATATAGCGATAAAAGCCCATGACTCTATGCCGTCGGGAATCGTAAAGCGGTTATCAAGGCGTGACCTCAATGATGGGGATTGGGTGGCCATTGAGATTGATAGTTATGCAGATAAGCTCACGGCATTTGCATTTGGGGTAACCGCCTCCGGGGTTAAATTCGATGTGATGCTAATCAATGATGTTGGTAGTGATGATACCTGGGATCCCATCTGGTATGTGAAAACCACTACAGATGCTGAAGGCTGGAATGCTGAAATGCGCATCCCCCTTTCTCAACTCAGGTTTGCCCGTAAGGATGAACATACCTGGGGTTTACAACTACTGCGTTACATTTACAGGAACCAGGAATATTCCTCATGGCAGCCTATACCCAGGGATGCTACCGGCTGGGTAAGTAAATTCGGCGACCTCTCAGGGATCAAGGGAATCCTGCCACACCGTGACATTGAAATCCTTCCTTATACAATGGGAAAGGCTATCTATGACAGAAAAGAGGAAGGTAACCCATTTGCAAAAGGGTATGAATACAAGGCTACTGCAGGATTAGACGGAAAAGTAAGTGTTACAAATGATCTCACCCTCAATTTCACCATCAATCCTGACTTCGGTCAAGTTGAAGCAGATCCATCTGTTGTTAACCTGACTGCCTTTGAATCCTATTTCCCGGAAAAAAGGCCTTTCTTCATTGAAGGGAAAAATATTTTTGACTATAAGCTCACAGGTAGCGATGATCCCCGCAACCAGTTATTCTATTCCCGCAGGATTGGCAGCGCACCTCATTATTCCCCTGACCTGATAAAAGGCGAATATGCCAAAGTACCGGAAGAAACTTCTATACTCGGCTCATTTAAGTTGAGCGGTAAAACTCATAAAGGACTATCAATCGGAGTGCTGGAATCGATCACTCAAAATGAGAAGGCCCTCATCGACCTGAATGGAAACAGGAGGAAAGAGAGTATTGAACCCTTTAAGCAGTTATTTTGTAAGCAGGGTAAAACAAGATTTTCAGAAAGGAGATATTCAGTTGGGAGGAATCTTCACAGCAACAAATCGTTTCACCGAAGAAAAACAACTGTCATTTCTCCCTGGATCAGCCTATGCAGGGGGGATCGATTTCATTAAATACTGGAAGAACAAAACCTATTATCTTTCTCTTAAAGGGGTTCTCAGCGCAGTGAATGGCGACACTAACGCTATAACCCAGTTACAGACTTCATCTTCACATTACTTCCAAAGACCCGATCTTATTCATACCCAACTCGACAGCAACATGAGAGCGTTAAAGGGACATGGAGGGACCATTGAAGTAGGTAAAACCGGGCGAGGATATTGGCAGTACAAAGCCTGGCTGACCTGGCGCTCTCCCGGTCTAGACTTCAACAACCTGGGTTATATGCGACAAGCCGATGAAATTCAGCAACTTGCATGGGTTGGATATAGATATTATAAACCCTTTAGCATCTTCCGGTATATCGCTGCAAATCTGAACCAATGGTATGGCTGGGATTTTGACGGAAAAACCGTGTATAAAGGATTTAACCTGAGCACTTATACCAAGTTCAAAAATTATTGGTCGGCACAATTAAGTTCAAATTTCGATGGACAAAACATTGCCCGGTATGAGTTATGGGGTGGACCGGCTTTGACAGTCCCAGGAGGAATACAATTCTCAGGGTTACTACAGACAGATGACCGGAAAAAAGTATCTGTAAAACTGAGTAATACCCGCTATTGGGGATACGAAAAATCCTACAGAAGCAACATAATTGCTGCAGGGATCTTCATTAAGCCAGTGAATTATTTCTCTTTTTCTTTCGAACCGGATTATACCAGGAGCGACAATGTTATTCAATATGTCACAACACAGACATACCCGGCAGGAGAGAATCGCTATATCATGGCTCACCTCGATCAAACCATTTTCAGGTTCTCTGTACGAATGAATCTGAACCTGACCCCGGACCTTTCCTTCCAATATTATGGTCAACCCTTTTTATATGCAGGTAAATATGATAAGTTGAAGTATATCACCGATCCAAAAGCCGATAAACTCATCGACAGATACCTTACATATACTGACGATCAAATTAAACTTTATTCGGGTGAAGGGGGATGGAATTACTACATGGTAGATGAAAATGTGGATGGCACCAACGACTATGCCTTTTATTCCCCTGATCTGAATTTCCTTGAACTACGGTCAAACCTGGTGATCCGCTGGGAATACGTTCCCGGTTCTACTCTTTACCTTGTCTGGTCACAGGGCCGCACAGGCTATGGACCGGAAAGCAATTTCGACTTTCCTGTATATATGAATGACCTCTTTCATGTATATCCCAAGAATGTGATTTTATTGAAGTTCTCTTATATGATTGTGATGTAAGACATCTTTTTCAATCCTTGCATTTAATTACATTTTCAGCGTTTGTAAGCCTGGTTTTTGATTGAAACCTCGATCGATTTTCGATTGAGCTCCCATTTTCAACTCCGGGATGCCTATCTAGGGCTGTCTTCTTTGATATATAACCTATCTATATGTATTTCAGAACCTTACGACAATTTCTCGAATACAGAATTGTTGATAAAATATGCTATTTGGTGATAGCGAAAACAGGGAAATATCAATCAAAATGCCTACCTTTGCATTGCAATAAAAAATATTTGCTAAAATATTGAATATGAATGAGTTGACAAATGTGCCGCTTGAAAACGGGAATGGTAACGGGAACAATAATTATACAGCTGAAAACATACAGGTACTTGAGGGTCTTGAGGCGGTAAGGAAACGTCCGGCGATGTATATCGGAGATGTTGGAGTGAGAGGACTTCACCATCTGGTATATGAAGTGGTGGACAATTCTATTGATGAGGCATTGGCAGGTTATTGCAACCGGATTGATTGTATTATTCACGCTGACAATTCAATTTCAGTTACTGATAATGGTCGTGGAATACCGACCGATATGCACGAGAAGGAGAAAAAATCTGCGCTGGAAGTCGTAATGACCGTTTTGCATGCCGGTGGAAAATTTGACAAAGGTTCATATAAGGTATCAGGTGGTTTGCATGGTGTGGGTGTATCCTGTGTAAATGCATTATCCACTCAGCTCAAGGTAACAGTCTACAGGGAAGGTAAAATCTTTGAACAGGAATATGAAAAAGGTAAGCCGGTCTATTCAGTCAGGGCGATAGGTGAGACTAACCTAACCGGTACCAGGGTGCATTTCCTCCCGGATACAAGCATATTCATAACTGATAATTACGATTTCAGTATACTTGCTTCAAGGCTTCGTGAGCTTGCCTATTTGAATAAAAAGATCAGGCTCACCCTGACAGATGAGCGTGAAAAGGATGATAATGGAGATCCCGTTCAGGAAGTATTTTATTCTGAAAGTGGATTAACTGATTTTATCCAGTACCTGGATGAAACCAGGGAAAAACTCATTCCGGAACCCATCTATATGGAAGGGGAAAAGAATGATATCCCTGTTGAACTTGCCATGCAGTATAACACCTCATTTTCTGAGAATATTCACTCCTATGTGAATAATATCAACACACACGAAGGTGGTACCCACCTTGCTGGTTTCCGCAGGGCATTAACACGTACATTGAAATCCTATGCTGAAAAATCAGGAATGCTTGATAAAATCAAATTTGATATTTCAGGAGACGATTTCAGGGAAGGTCTGACTGCCATTATTTCAGTTAAAGTAATGGAGCCACAGTTTGAAGGACAAACCAAAACCAAACTGGGAAATAATGAAGTAATGGGCGCGGTTGACCAACTAGTTGCCGAAATGCTCAACTATTACCTTGAAGAACATCCCCGTGAAGCAAGAATGATTGTTAACAAAGTCATACTTGCAGCAACAGCCCGCCATGCAGCCCGAAAAGCAAGGGAACTGGTGCAGAGGAAGAATGTCCTTTCAGGATCCGGACTCCCGGGAAAATTAGCCGACTGCTCCGAAAGTGATCCTTCTCTTTGTGAAATCTATCTTGTGGAGGGCGACTCTGCAGGTGGAACCGCAAAGCAAGGACGCGACCGGAAATTCCAGGCAATCCTTCCATTAAGGGGTAAAATCCTTAATGTTGAGAAAGCGATGCCACATAGAATTTTTGATAGCGAAGAAATAAAGAATATGTTCACTGCCCTTGGAGTTTCCATCGGCACCGAAGATGACTCTAAAGCCCTGAATCTTGCTAAACTCCGGTATCACAAAATCATCATCATGACCGATGCCGATGTAGATGGAAGCCATATTGCCACCCTTATTCTTACTTTCTTTTCCGCTATATGAAAGAACTGATAGAAGATGGCCATGTATATATCGCAACGCCTCCTCTCTACCTGGTGAAAAAAGGAAACAATGAACAATATTGCTGGACCGAAGAACAACGCCAGGCTATTGTCAATGAAATCTCAAAGGATGGATCTGATAAAGGAATCCGTATTCAACGATATAAAGGTCTTGGAGAAATGAATGCCGAACAACTCTGGAGTACTACGATGAACCCGGAATTCCGCACCCTTCGCCAGGTCACCATCGACAATGGTTCAGAAGCCGACCGCATCTTCAGCATGCTTATGGGTGACGAAGTACCCCCTCGTCGTGAATTCATTGAGAAGAATGCCAAGTACGCCAATATTGATATTTAGGCACAGCTGCCTCCTTAAAGAAAAAGCCTGCTTTCATTCAGCAGGCTTTTTCTTTTTTACCAAAAGACTATTTAAGTTTTAACGCTGTGTCAATAATTTCAGTCAGTACATCAAGGTTGATATCTTCCAGCTTATTGATATAAAGGCAACCTACACCTGTTTTATACTTGCCAAGCTTTTCCAGTAAGTAATCGAGTTCTTTGATAGTTAAAGACAGGTATAATGCCAGGTTCGCTTTACGTGGGGAGAAACCAATCAGTAGCCAATCCACTTCTCTGCCGGTATTGGGACTTTTATACCGTTTATTACCAAATCCGATGATGGAACTGCTCCATAATACAGGCTCCTCTCCAGTTGCTTTTTTCATCATTTCAAATAACACAAAGCTATCTTTTCGCTTTTG
>JADJGZ010000039.1 GCA_016707785.1 Bacteroidales bacterium
TCAAGACAATTATTGAAGGATTAACAAACTCAATAGATTTACTTCGAAACAAGAAACAGGATATCAGTTGGTATGATTCAACTTGGTTTCTCGAGGATTTAGAACCAATTTTGGGAATTTCTTTGATAGCTCTTCAGAACTATATCAATGGCAGTATTAAGGACTTTTCTGATACAACAAATAATAAGACCAGATTTTTCAAGTTTTCACCAACAATAAATGGGTTTGAAAAATCAGGTATTGAATTAATAATTGGATTAGCAAATTTCTATAAACATAAAGAAGATACTGAAATCCATAGTATCACCAAATTAACTCTTGAAAGCTTTGAATTAGAAATAAATAAGGATTATGAGATTGAAAACTCACCTATAATTAAAGGAATACTATTGTTAGATAAAGACCAGGATTTGAATAATATTATCAAGTTAGTAAAATCATGGCGAGATAATCTTTGGGCAACTCAATAATCAACACTGCATACAACACAGGCTACACTCTACCAGGCTTTTAGCTTGTGCATCTTGGCAAAAAAAATACTAAATTTGAAGTCAGTGCTTCCAGGGAAGTTAAGTGAATAAAAAGCCTGGCAGCGTGTAGCCTGGGAACGTCAAACTGTCTAAAAACCCCTACTTTTCAATTAGTTATCAACAATAGTTGCTTTTATAAATATTTTTCGTATACTTGACTTATGAAACATATCATTGGACAAGACAGAACCCAAATTCCCCTTTTTGCCTCTTCGCTAGATCAGGCAATTGACCAGGATAATGAAGTAAGATTGATTGATCTGTTTGTTAACTCGCTCAATCTTGCTGAATTTGGTTTTAAGGTGCATTTCTCTGAAAATGGAAGACCCGCTTATTTGCCATCTGACCTTTTGAAACTCTTTATTTATGGATATCTCAATCGTATCCGTTCTTCAAGAACTTTGGAGAAAGAATGCGCCCGCAATATTGAACTCATGTGGTTATTGAAATGCCTGGTTCCTGATCATAATACCATTTCAAATTTCAGAAAAGACAATCCTAAAGCCATTCGCAAGGTTTTCCGTGCTACTGTTCAACTTGCTGCTCATTTCAATCTTATTGGAGGGAAATTAATTGCCGGCGACAGCACTAAACTTCGTGCACAGAATTCAAAAAAGAACAATTTTAATCCTGCCAAAATTGAACGGCATATCGCTTACATAGATGCTAAACTTGAAGAATACAGCAAAATACTGGCTAATGAAGACAATGATGCTTTAACTCCTGATGAAAAGAAAGCCATTCAAACCAAAGTTATCAAACACAAAAACCGCAAAGCCAAATACCAGCAGTTTCAGCAACAACTTGATGAATCAGGAGATACACAGGTTTCTACCTCTGATCCGGATAGCCGTCAAATGATTACAAGAAACAATATTACCGAAGTGGCTTACAATGTCCAGACTACTGTAGATGCCGAACATTGCCTCACCATTGATTACAAGGTTACCAATGTGAATGATTCCAAGGCAATGGGCAATATGGTGCGCCGGGCCAAGACAGTTTTACAGAAAGATGACTTTACTGCTCTTTACGATAAAGGGTATCACACCGGAACTGAATTTGATTATGTAAAGAAACTGGGCATTAATGTTCTGGTGGCCGCTCCGGATGTTGCGTCCCATGCTCCTGATCATGCTTTTGATGTTGAAAATTTCACCTACGACAAGGAGAAAGATTTATATATCTGTCCGGCTAATCAAACCCTAACAACTAACGGTACCTGGTACAATAAAAGCAGGGGGAAATCTGTCAACCAGGTTAAACATTACAAGTCAGGAAAATGCACAAGCTGTCCATTCTTTAGTAAGTGTACCACAAATAAAAAAGGAAGACTCATTGAACGTTCTGAGTACGCCGGTCTGATTGAAGAAAACAAAGTCAGGCTCGAAAAAAATAAAGATCTCTACTCACAAAGACAGGCCATTATTGAACACACTTATGGGATCTTCAAACGACAATGGGATTTCTATTATGTGATGACAAAAAAAAACAATCAAACACGCCAGTGCTGATGTAGGATTGATATTTGTCGCACTCAATTTCCGTAGAATTATGAATATTGTTGGGATGGATAAGCTCAAAGCTTACTTCAAGGCAATAATTGCCCTTTTAAACGCATTTTTAAGCCTCCTGTCACACACAAAACTATATGGCAACTCATACAACCTAATTCACTTTTTACAGACTTTTATCCACCAAATCGCCAATTTCCTTAATTTTAAGCTGATATTCAAATTTAAAGCCAATGTGGAGTTGGGTTTTTAGACGAACTGACGTTGAAGTTTATAACTCCTGCCGTGACAAAGGCAGGTTGGGACGAACACACTCAACTTGGACGTGAAATATTTTTTACTGACGGACGCATTTATGTGAAAGGTAAAATTACAGCAAGAGGTAAACGGAAATTTGCAGACTACATTCTGTTTTACAAACCAAACGTACCTATTGCAATCATTGAGGCAAAAGACAACAACCATTCTGTAAAAGCTGGAATTCAACAAGCATTAGGTTACGCCAACACGTTGGACATTCCTTTTGTATTCAGTAGCAACGGAGACGGGTTTTATTTCCACGACAAGACCGTTACAAATGGACAAATTGAAACTGAACTTTTAAATGATGAATTCCCAAGTCCTGAACAACTTTGGGAGAAATACAAAAAATATAAAGGCATTGAAACCAAAGAAGTTGAAAGCGTTGTTTCAACCGACTATTTTTTAGACGGCTCTGGTCGTTCTCCAAGATATTACCAACAAATTGCTATTAACAGAACCATTGAAGCAGTTGCGAAAAAGCAAGACAGAATTCTTTTGGTAATGGCAACGGGAACAGGAAAAACTTACACGGCTTTTCAAATCATTTACAGACTTTGGAAAAGCGGAGCAAAAAAACGAATTCTGTTTTTAGCAGACAGAACTTCACTCATTGACCAAACAGCAAGAGGTGATTTCAGGCATTTAAAAGATGCAATGACAATCATTAAACACAAAAATATAGACACTGCTTACAACGTGTATTTAGCATTGTATCAGGGTTTGTCAGACAGCAAATCAGATGATGCTTACAAACAATTCAGCCCAGAGTTTTTTGACTTAATTGTAGTTGATGAGTGCCATAGAGGAAGTGCAAAAGAAGATAGCAAGTGGCGTGAAATATTAGATTATTTCAAAACTTCAACTCATTTGGGTATGACAGCCACACCAAAGGAAACAACCGAAACTTCAAACATTAATTATTTCGGTGAACCAGTTTACATCTATTCACTTAGACAAGGAATTGACGATGGTTTTCTTGCTCCTTACAAAGTAATCAAAGTAACCCTTGACATTGATGCAGAAGGTTGGCGACCAACAAAAGGATTTTTAGATAAAAACGGAAATCCAGTTGAAGATAGAATTTACAACAGAACCGACTTTGATAAAAACATTGTTGTTGATGAACGCAGAGAATTAGTTGCAAGAAAAATAACAGAATTTCTAAAAGGAAATGACCGTTTTGCAAAGACAATTGTTTTTTGCATTGACATTGAGCATGCCGAAGGCATGCGAACCGCATTGGCTAACGCCAATGCCGATTTGGTTGCTCAAAACAATAAGTATGTAATGCAAATTACAGGCGACAACGAAGAAGGAAAAAGAGAGTTGGACAGTTTTATAAATCCAAGTGAACGCTATCCTGTTATTGCGACAACTTCAAAATTAATGACTACTGGCGTTGATGCTCAAACTTGCAAACTAATTGTATTGGATAGTAATATCGGTTCACCAACAGAGTTTAAACAAATTATTGGAAGAGGAACGAGAATTAATGAAGAATACGGAAAAACGTATTTTACCATTATGGATTTTAGAAATGTAACCAATCTTTTTGCAGACCCTAATTTTGATGGCGACCCTGTAATGATTAAAGATGTTACGGAAGATGATGATATTTCTGGAACAGATGATGAAATAACAGATGAACCAATAGTTGATGTAGTTGATGGCGGTGATGTCGATTTTCCACCGCCTGAATATCCAACTGTTACTGGTGGAGGTTTTATTGTAGAAGAACCAAATTAAAGAGAAAAAATTAGAGTAAATGGTGTTGAAGTTAAAATTGTAAATGAACGAGTACAATATTTAGGTGCAGATGGACGAATAATAACTGAAAGTCTGAAAGATTACACCAAGAAAAATATAATAGAAAAATACGCAACGCTTGAAACATTTTTGAATTCATGGAAAAACGCTGACAAGAAAAAAGCAATCGTTGAAATATTGGAACAACAAGGGATTTTCTTTGAAGCATTAAAGGAAGAAATCGGAAAAGACTTTGACCCTTTTGATTTGATTTGTCATGTTGCTTTTGAAGCAAAACCATTGACACGAAAGGAAAGAGCAAACAATGTAAAGAAAAGAAACTACTTTACTAAATATGGAGAGAAAGCACAATCTGTAATCAAAAGTTTGCTTGACAAATATGCAGATGATGATTTAGTTACAATT
This sequence comes from Bacteroidales bacterium, assembly GCA_016707785.1. NCBI lineage: Bacteria > Pseudomonadati > Bacteroidota > Bacteroidia > Bacteroidales > Bacteroidales bacterium. The sequence goes on from JADJGZ010000039.1 coordinate 4,520, forward strand.
GAAAGTTTAGATGTTTTAAAACTTGACCCATTAAACAAATTAGGTTCGCCACTTGAAATAATTAATGCTTTTGGAGGAAAAGAAAATTACATTCAAGCATTAAAAGAATTGGAAAACGAACTTTATAAAGCGGCATAAGAAATGGCAAATGTTGGTGCAGTAATAAGCAACATAAGAAACATAATGAGGCAAGACAGAGGTATTTCTGGCGATGCCCAACGATTAGAGCAATTGGGTTGGATGTTGTTTCTTAAAATTATGGACGACAAAGACCAAGAATTAGAAGTTATTAAAGACAATTATGTTTCTGTTATTCCAGAAAAATTTCAATGGAGAAATTGGGCAACCAATTCCGAAGGAATTACTGGCGATGAATTGATTAATTTCATTGACAGCAACGAACTTGCCAACAAAGGATTATTTCTATCATTAAAAGAAATTAAAAGCCCAACAAATCCTAAACGTGCTATGATTGTGAAGGAAGTGTTTGATGGCACAAATAACTATATGAAAAGTGGTTATGAAATGCGTAAGGTAATCAACAAACTAAATGAAATTGATTTTACAAAATCAGAAGACAAACACGTTTTTGGAAGCATTTATGAAAGCATACTTGAAGAATTGAGAGATGCAGGTAATAAAGGTGAGTATTATACCCCAAGAGCCGTTACGCAACTTATGACTAAAATGACCAATCCGAAATTAGGTGAGAAAGTTTTAGACCCTGCATGCGGTACAGGTGGTTTTCTAACTGCCGCTATTGAACATGTGAGAGAGAATTATGTAAAAACTGTGAGCGATGAAGAAATCCTGCAAAAATCAATTACAGGTTGGGAATTAAAACCAGTTGCTTATATATTGGGTTTGACAAACTTAATTCTACACGAAATTGATGTACCCGACTATCATTACATAGACAGTCTGAAAAAAGAATACAATACAATTGGTGCAAAGGATAGAGTTGATGTAATACTTGCAAATCCTCCATTCGGAGCAAGTATTGCAGACGGTGTAGAAACAAACTTCCCTGCAACTTACAGATGTAAAGAATCTGCGGACTTGTTTGTAATATTAATGATTCAGTTGCTAAAATCAAATGGCAGGGCTGCGATAGTCCTTCCCGATAATTCAATTACTGGAGAAGGGGTTAAACAAAGAATAAGAGAAAAATTATTATCAGACTGTAATCTTCATACAATTATTAGATTACCCCAAAGCACCTTTTTTCCTGCAACTGTTGGAACTAATCTTTTATTTTTTGAAAAGGGTTCGCCAACAAATGATATTTGGTATTATAAGCATGAATTACCTTTGGACCAAAAAAGCTATTCAAAGAAAAAGCCTATACAGTTTGAAGAATTCAGCCCGATTATTGAATGGTGGTATAACAGAGAAGAAAACAAAATTGCCTGGAAAATAAATGTTAAAGATTTAGATGGATTAAATTTGGATATAAAAAACCCAAATAAAATTCAGGAAAATGTTGAACACAATCAACAAGAAATTATTCGCCAACTGAAATTAAGTCAGAGCAAAATTAATAACCTATTAAACGAATTAACCTAATGGCTTTGACTTTCAAATTTATACCACTAACATTTCTCAACAATCCTGAGGAGATAAACAAAATAATTAGAAACACAATTATTTTGAAGTATCTGTATAAGATATCAAAATCAACTGTACCGCTTCAAAGTTTAATTGAAGGAACGCAATACGGTTATAATGATTCAGCGAAAAAAGTGGTAAAAATAAATTTCTCAGAATAAGCGATATTAAAGATGGCGCTGTTGACTGGGAAACCGTTCCCTTTGCGATTGTACAGACGAAGAAACTTATTTATTAAACCCTAAAGATATTCTTGTAGCAAGAACAGGAGGTACAACGGTAAAAGTTTTATGATTTCCGAGCCTCCTAAATCTTCGATTTATGCTGGCTACTTAATTCGTATTAGAGCAAACGAATCAACCGTCCCCGAGTACTTAAATCTTTTTAAATAGCTATGCTTATTGGTCTCAAATAGTTTCATTAAATGAAGATAATTTCAGACCAAGAGTAAATGCGGAATCTTTAAAAAGCCTTGTTGTTCCTAATTGTTCTATTGAAATTCAAAATGATGCTGTTAAAATTTCCAATGGTGATTTTTTAGAAAACTACGATGAGCTTTTTGATAAAATGAAACAGCTTGAAAAATGTAATGACTTGGAAGAGGAATATAAAACAAGTCTTAAATATGCTTCTATGCTTAAAGAAGCTATGATTGTTCATGCTTTTGAATCTAATACAGAATTAGTTATAAAATGAACATAAGCACAATTCAAATTACCAATATTAAAGGTATTAGCAATATGCTTTTCAAGCTTGACTTAGTGCCAAACAGACCCAATATTTTGGTTGCACCTAATGGATTTGGCAAGAGTTCTTTTGCTATTGGTTTTGATTCATTGAAAAGCAACAAAATAGAATTGGATGACAAGCATTACTTTAATAAGAACATTGCAAATCGTCCAATAATTGCCGTTTCCTTGACAAATGGAGTAACCCTTACTGCTGATGATAACCAAAACACAATTACTGATTTCTTTGATGTTTTTGTGATTAATAATCAAACAGAGCCAAAAGCTTCTTTGAAATCTTTTGGTGGTCACTCTTCCGCTACTCCATCTCTTGAAATTGTTCCAACTATTCTGATTCAAACAATTCCTGCTAAAATTGATTTTGACTATAACTCAGCAACCATGAAAGCCAATTTTGGTGTAAATGGCAAACTACTAAACAATATTTCAAATTTATTTTCTTGCGGTGCACTTTTTCATAAAATTGAAAATGAAGTTGACTTTTCAAGATTTTCACTTAAAAATTATAGAACAATATTTGATTCTGCTTTTCCTCAAATTAATCTACAAACAGGAACAGGCAACGCAATCAAGAGCTGGATTATATCTGATATATTGCCATCATTTCAGGCTTTAGAAGAATTCACAAAACTTTCAAACATAATTGCTGCATTTGGTTTTACTGAAATAGCTGATGAAGTTGACGCTTATCTCACAGCATGGCAAATAATTGCTATCAAAGATAGCATGGGTGTAAACTTTAAAAAGGCTTGCAAGTACCTATATTATCTTGATGAAAAAGAAGATTGTACAAGAACAATAGCATCTTTCAATCCAGTAAAGGACAGATTTGATATTAAACCAAAAGCAGAGGGAAATAGCCTTGTTGTCAATTGGCCAAAAGCCCATGAAATTTCCAATGGTCAAAGAGATATTTTGACTTTTATTGCTTTGCTTTTAAAGTCAAGACGGAATTTTAAAAAACAGGATTGCATTTTAGTAATTGATGAAATTTTCGATTACATGGACGATGCAAACCTAATTACATTTCAATATTACATTTCAACTTTTATAGATGAAATGAAAAGGCAAAAGCGAAGAATATTTCCAATTTTATTGACTCATTTAGACCCCTTATTTTTTAATCACTTCTGCTTCAACGACACTAAAATTAAAGTCAATTATCTCAAAGAGATAAATATAAAATCTAATCAAAATATTTTAAAAATCATTTACAAACGAGAAGACCCAAGCATCAAAAACATGGTTGATGCATATTATTTTCATTATCACCCGTCAATTAACACTATTGATTTAACATCTGAATTCACAGCCCTTAAATTAAATGTAGATTGGGCTAAACCAGAGAAGTTTTTTAAAACAATAAATCGGGAAGTTAGGCGATATTTAATTGAGAACGAAACATTTGACCCTTTGGCTATTTGCTTCGGAGTTAGAATACAGATTGAAAAACTTGTTTCTGACAAAATTTCCGACCTAGCCAATAAAACAAAATTCATAGACACAAACGGAACAAAAAACAAACTTTATTTTGCCCAAAGCATAGGGATACATCTACCCGAAACATACTTTCTTTTGGGTATAATTTACAATACATCATTACATTTATCCGAAGGTCAGGATATATCTAAACCTCTTGGACTTAAATTAGAAAATGGAACAATTAAACAAATGATTCTAAACATATTTCAATAAAATGCCTACGCTAAAGTCATACACATTTGCAAGCCACACAAGCCAACACACAGACCAAAGCTTGCAAAAGAGTGTGCTTTTCTTCTACCCGAAAAGAAATTCAATTTTTTTTCCTCCAACCCTTCTGTGTTTTAATTTTTTTGCAACCGCACAACCCAAGACAGACAAGCAATCCAACAGTTTATTGCAGTCCTTAATTGGACAGGGTAAATTGACACGGACGACAGAAGCACGAACCGGTAACATGGGTTTGGCGTCATGCGGGGTGACGTGCTTAAATTCAAGTTCAGTTTTTCAAATCAACTTTAGTGCTGGGTTGACAGTTTTGTGCCCTGAAATCCCGCACGAACGCCAAGCCCAAAAACGTTGTGCCCAATAAATCAAATCAACTGTAAATGATTGACAAAAGAAGAATAATAGATTTCGATTATGATAAGGATGAGAGATTATCTTGTCTTTCGGATACTGAAATCATCGTAGAATTCTCAACGACCTTAAGTGACTTATATCCTCATTTAATCAAATTACTTTGTCATTGCTATGATCCATATGACGAGGTTGTTATGAACCTATTCTATAATCTAATCTATTCAACCTTATCTAGCAAATATGGAGTAAAAATAAACTACAAAGAAACGCACACTTACGGATTTACACTACACCGCTATCATTTGATCAATCATATTCAGGTATCACCAAAATCATTTCCTTTAAAATGTATCATTAATAACGTAGTATCATATCTACAAAAAGAAGATCTTTCAAATAAAGAGTTAATTTTCATTCAGTTTGGTGATACCAAAAACTTCCTTACTAGTGGAGAAGATCAGATTAATATAGAAACAGTAAATTTCGACTATTCTGAGTTATGTATTGTTGATAATAAAAGTGGATTACGATTTAGAGGCCAGCCATCCTTATGGGTTAAAAATGAATTAGTTGATTATGAACTGGTCCTAGAAACTTATGATGATGAAGAACATAAATACTATCTGGACAAGTATGCTGATTAATATCTTGATCGATAATGTTCAAAAACAGATAAATAAGAATGAATCAAAGACCGTAATAGATGATGAATCTCAAATAATTTATTTTTTTAATTCTAAGTATTCACTAACAGTTAAAAACTGTGCTGATACTTTCGGAATAAACCTTTCTTTGAAAATTGACTCCCTGGGGAAAGTAACTTTAGGTTCAATAAATCCAAAAATTCCTGCAGCATTTGAAAAGGAAGTTAATATTGTAATTAATAAAATTGATAGGGTTAATCATTTTACCAATAGAACTCTAGATTTTGAATATCGTGTTTGGTGCACTGAAGAACTGGATTATAAAAAATAAAACATTGCCTAACACGGTCAATAAAGTAAATAAGTTCGTCACGCTTTTTATACTCAAACGCAATGAATTTGCCCCAAATGGGAGCCTTTGTTTCAAAGCAATATTTATGCAGATTGAGTTATGCCGGGGCGCACAGGTATCCTCCGCCAGCCGGCGGATCGCAAAATGATTCAGCAACGGCATAATTGGTTTGGTTGACAATGCAGGAAATATAGAAATGCGTTACCACCAGGTAAAGGACAAAGACGAATTGATGACAGGAATTTGCGTATCAAAACCAGAATTTCTGGTAAATGGAAAAATTCGCCTTCACGAAAATTGGGAATGGACCTCTGGTGATAAATCAAAAGGAATATCAATATTAGAAGAACTATAAAATAATACCTAATGACACACGAACACAACTACAAACTAACTGCGGTATGGACCGGTAATAAAGGTGAAGGAACAAGAAATGTACGAACCTACGATCGTAGCCACACAATTACAATTCAAGGTAAACCAGATTTATTTCTAACCACTGACAATGCTGCTGTTGGAGATAAATCAAAATTGAATCCTGAAGATTTACTGGTTTCTGCCATTTCATCATGCCATATGCTTTCCTACTTGTATGCATGTGCAATGGAAGGAATTGAAATTACTGCCTATACCGACAATGCCACAGGTATTATGATTGAAAAGGCAAATGGTGGTGGAAGTTTCAAAGAAGTAACTTTGAATCCAATTTGTTTCGTCGCAAATGAAAATATGGTAGAGAAAGCCATCGATCTGCATCACAAAGCTCATGAAATATGTTATATAGCCAACTCAGTAAATTTTGAAGTAAAGTGTAATCCAACCTGCAAAGTTCAATAAAGAATCATATGAAAATTTGCATAGCCCAAACAGAACCGATAACAGGAAATGTTTCTGCCAACATTGAAGCACACAAAAGATGTATTGAGCTTGCATTGACATTTAGTGCAGAAGCAATTTTTTTCCCTGAGTTATCATTAACGGGTTATGGACCGGAACTCGCTCAAAAACTGGCGACTAATCAAAATGATAATCGTTTAGACATTTTTCAAGAAATAAGTAACAACTACAATGTCATTATCGGGCTTGGGTTGCCGACTACAACTGAATCAAAACCAAAAATAAGTATGATAATCTTTGAACCTAAAAAACCAAGACTTACTTATTCAAAACAACAACTACATTCGGACGAATTTCCATACTTTGAAAATGGTGTTGGACAAGTAATAATCACAACGAATGATACTCATATTGCACTGGCAATTTGTTATGAAAGTTTACAACCGGCACATTCTGAAAACGCTTTCAAGCTTGGTGCTAACCTTTATTTAGCAAGCGTTGCAAAATCAGCCAATGGAATTGAAAAAGCATTATATCCATTATCCGAAAGTGGCCAAGCAATTTGCAATGCCAGTATTAATGTCAAACTGTGTAGGTTTTTGCGACAATTTTTTAAGTGTTGGAAAAAGTTCTGTCTGGACAAAAGAGGGGAAATTAGTTGGACAACTTGACGAAAAATCGGAAGGAATTTTAATTTTTGATACAGAAACAGAAGAAGTAATTGAAAGAATAATAAAAAACAACCACTAGTTGAATAGGTAAGGCTAAATTTCACCCCCTTATCCTCTCACAGAACAATATCTTTATAAAAGCATCGGGACAAGTGTGAACCTCCCGATTCATTCGGCTCATATTATGGGTCGATGTAGCAGGTTAATTGAAAATCTGATTCCTGGCGATAAATAAGGATATCGCTTACACACCTCTCTCAAACAATATACATTTAAAGATAATTTTAAACCTCCTGTATCCCATAAAACAAAATGGCAACTCTTTCGAACTTATTCACTTTTTACAATCTTTTATCATCCAATTCACCAATTTCCGTAATTTTAAGCTGATATACGGATTAAAGCCCGGGTTTGAGATGGGTTATTAGACGAACTGACGTTGTAGCCAATGGTAACAAAAGCTACCTGTGGGAGACGCAGGACTTCTTCATATGTCTAACATTAATATATTATCTGTGGTATAGGATAGTGCCTTAATAACTACTTCACTTTTCAGAATTATCAAAACATGCAAAATTTGCAAGTTTTGATAATATATTTTGTCATATTTATTTTGAGATAAAGAAAAAGATTCAGCCCAATAAAACCAATTTCATTATTTTAGACGAAGTACAAAATATATCTCTTTTCGAAAAATTAGTGGATGGACTTTATGCTACGGAAAATACTGATATTTACATTACCGGGTCAAATGCATTTTTACTGAGTAGCGAATTGGCAACCATATTGAGTGGTCGTTATGTAGAAATTTCAATTTTGCCTTTTTCTTTCAAAGAATACCTGACAGCGCGCAAAATCGACATAGGAAACAAGTACCTCAATTACGAAGCCTTGTTTTTTGATTTTGTCAATGAAACATCATTACCCAAGGGTGTGGAATTGCGAGAAAGCGGTTTTGACAAAATATATGAATATCTTGAAGCCATTTATACCACAATAATAGAAAAAGACATCACACAACGACACCAAATAAACGATAAACGTGCTTTTGCTAACATTGTAAAATTCGTTGCTTCCAATCTTGGAAACGCACTTTCACCAGGCAATATTTCGAATACGCTCAAACAAGATGGACAAAACATACATCACTCTACAGTAGAAAAATACCTGGATTATCTGGTTACAAGTTTTGTGTTTTACAAAGTAAATCGCTTCGACCTGAAAGGTAAAAAACAATTAGCAACGCAAGAAAAATATTATTTAGTGGATGTGGGGTTACTGAATATTTTGGTGGGTAAAGACCGAATTACAGATAGAGGGCATATTTTAGAAAATATTGTTTATTTAGAATTATTACGCAGAGGCAATAAAGTTTGGACAGGAACTGCCCGAAATACAGAAGTGGACTTCGTGTGTAAAAACCCAACAGGAGAAATCGAATACTATCAAGTAGCCTGGCAAATGACAAATGAAAGCACTATAGAACGTGAGTTTGGATCATTAGAAAAAATCAAAGATAACTATCCGAAATATTTGCTCACAACAGATTCTTTTACACAAAACCGAAGTGGCATAAGGCATATGAATGTTTTTAATTGGCTACTTGAAACAATCATTAAGACAGAATAACCACTAGTCAAAATCGGGCAGGTAAGGGGGAATTTCACCCCAAAACCTCTCTCAGAACCGTATCCCGTTAAAAGGACCGGAGCAGGCAGTGAACTCCCGATTCATGAGGTTCATATTATGTGGTCAATTTAGCAGGTTAATCGATAACCCAATTCTCAGTGATAAAATAAATATGGATACCTTTTACAAACCTATCTCAACCATTGTATAGCATTTACTTCGATCCTTTTAAACGTTTGTATTTCTTAGGTATCCTTTTTATTATTCTATAGTTTAGGTAGTAAAAGACTGGTTGCAAACTTTTGCTACTGATCATTTCGTAATAAAAAACCCAGCCCCGAATTCTGAGATTTAGAAGAACGGCCAAATCCTGGAAGTATTGCAGTTCTTCAATAAAAATTGATATTTTCAAATGAATATGCAGGTTGTTTAATTATATTTGGGCTTATATTAGTTATAAACAGATGTAAGGACTTTCGGATATCTGAATATATCTGTCATTATTCGGATATAAATACGTTGTGTGCTACCCAATAGCCGAAAATTAAACATTCAACCATAATTGAAACGAAAAAAGCCCACCGCACAAAGCAAAAGTTTGCCAGCCCTCCCCGCATACCATCCCTTCGCCACCAAACACTTGCATCCTTGCTTCCCTAATTCATTTAAGTTTATAATTTACTCTTGATCGTTAAATTTTTTTATTCGATAAAAATAAATTCTCCAATTTGTGTTTCACTGAATATGTTGTATCTTTAATGAAAATTTTATATAGCGTATTATTCACCTTATTTAGATACTTATTTATGTGATTTACCATATATTTTACAAAAAAGAAAGGAGGTAAATTCAGGATAAACTTGTTTTCATCTTTTGAAGGCACCTTAAAATAGAGTGTCCTTAGTAGTATTAATTTTTAACTTAATTCTTATTCTAATGAAAAGCATTCAATTTTTGCTTTTAGCTACAGTATTACTTTGCTGTGCAATTTCTTGTAATAAAGAGGAAAAAGCTGATACTCTGTATAATGAAATTAAACAGAATCCAAAAGTAGCCCAGCGTCTACAACATTTTAAGCAATCTCTCCAATTTAAAAGCACAGACACAATAAGTGTCGATAGTGCTGAATGGTATCTTGAAGGACTTATTAATTACGAGAAGGCCAATAATGATCATCAAATAATTAATCTCGAGTTTTTTAAGGATTCATTACCAGTCATTTCTGAAGATGGAAGGGTTAGCATCGAGCAAATGGAAAGCGCCTATGCATACTTTACTCAAAAAGTAGATGAAGCCATTGCTTCTAAGAATGACCCTAACTATATGATGGATATGATTGATCTAAATTTTAAAGAAAGTCAATCCAATAGTAACGGAACGATAACAATTGAAATGAATGCATCTCTTGGATTACATTATATTGGTTCCTATATTGCTTTTGAAATTACTGATTACTGGTATTGGGGTTGGGACATGGGGAAATGTGGTCAATACCAAGGACAGGGTACTGGTCAAGATGCAGCAGATCAATTGGAATATAGATTCAATCATCCTTCCTATAGGTTGGGCCCTGGTTATTTTTTAACTGACGTTGATTTAATTTCCACAGTTCCGGGCGAATATTATGACGCCAATAATCCAGGTCCCTATGAGCCAAGAAAGATATTCTACGCAAATGGTTATGGACAAAATCCTCCTTCTGAACCTTGTTTGGCTCCAGATGAACTTAATTTTTATCTAAGTACATTTAGTTACGTCATGAATGATAAAAAACCTGTTGGAAAAACATTCAAAAGTGTTGATGTAATTGATGATTTTATTCCTGCTATGACCACTTGGTATAGATTTCACCTATATCATTTATATTATGCAACATATGTTCCCGACCCAGGTGGCCACTAATTATTCCGAGACTTAGGGTTAGCTTGCTAACCCTAAGTCTTAGTAAAATAGAAACAAATAGCACTAGAAAAATATGAGAATTCTAACCATTATACTAGCTATTTTTATTGAATGTAACTCTGTTTATGCACAAAGTTCCTTCTTCACTTATTACCCATCTAATACATATGAATACTCTTATTCAGCTATTGAAACATTAGAAGGATATTTTATAATAACAGGACTGATTCAAATTCCTGACGGAAATAGCCCAGAACAAGCATATACAATGAAAATTGAACAATCCGGCGAAAAAATATCCGAATTAATAGAGCCGATAGCTGGTGATACTACTATGAACAATGTTTTTATTGTTGCTCCTCCACAAGAACCCAATAACTATTTTCTTATTACCAATAAGTTTTATTTATCACAAACTGGTGAATATTGCCAGAGTGTAAATCTTCGTAGAATTAACGACGACCTTCAAATTATTTCATCCAAATCTTTCCTTTCCAATCCTAACAATTATATTTTACCTCAAGCATATTCGATTGTTGAGGATAGTGTATTGTATATATTATCAAGTGCGTTTCTGTATCTTCCAAATTTTCAACCAATAGGCTGGTCAGTTACAAAATATAATTTTGAACCTGATAGTTTAGCTACGTATAATTATTATCCAACTTATTATTCTTCTGTTCCATTTGGATTATTATTCAATCCTAAATCAAATTCAATAAAATGCTTTGATGGAATGGGTTATCTATCAACTTTAGTCACTAATTTAAATAAAAACCTCAACTTCATTAATACTGCATCTTTGCCTTCTCTTGTCACAACAGCTTGTGCCTCATATTATACTGATTCTTCTTATTTATTAACCGGTGTTGTAAATAACCTTCTCAATGTTAAACAACACCTCATTATTCATAAAATAAATTCTGGAGATGAAGTCTTGAAAAATTTGGAATATTATAATAGTCAGGACACAATACTTTATGGGGGAGCAGTTAAAAATACTGTTGTTATTGGCGATAAGATATTTGTAGTTGGTAATTATAATGTTAATCCGTCACAATGGCCTTGGCAAAACTCCCCCACTTGGATTCAGATTACTCGCATAGATTCCGGATTGAATATTATTGATCATCATTTTTATGGTGGAGATGCCTTTTATATGCCTTACAATATAATAGCTACCTCTGATGGTGGTGCCTTAATTACTGGCAACCGCTATGATTATCATTACCCTGATATAAAAAAATACCACATTTTTGCCTTGAAAGTGAATTCTGAAGGGCTGATTACTGAAATACCTGAAGATGCTTCTTGGCAGATTTCTGACGCAATTGTTTGCCCCAATCCAGGCAATGAATATTTTGATGCTATTGTAGGCATTCAGCATCCGACATCAACTCTTTACGTTTATGATATGAACGGGAAACTAGTCTTTAAGAATAAATTAAACCAGGTGACTAGTCGTATTAAAACCGGATCTCTTCCGTATGGCACATATCTCTATAAGTTTGTATCCAAGAATAAAGTCATTGGAAATGGCAAGTGGATAAAAATGCGAGATTAGTTTTCTTCGAAGCATATACCTTAAGCTTTCAGGCACATGTCACAAACGCACAAGGCCAGCCCGCAATTCTAATTTGTGGCAAGAGCCTTCCAGCCCGCCACGACTCTATTTTTAAAAATTTTTGCAGATAATAAAAGAAAAAAGAGTAAATATAACAGTATCGGAAGTACCGGGCAGCACACAACCCGGGCTAAGCGATCATGGCTTTGCCCACCGCACTTGGCCCACAAACAATATTCTACTCCCCATTTCTTAGACCAGAGAATGTCTTTTCTTAATTGAAATTAAGAGGTTTGATGTTGTTGTAATTGCTGTTAATAGAGGGAAATAACTCGCAGAGTTATTCTCGCTATTAACAGCTTTTCTTTTTTGGTTCTTTTTTCTTTTGTTCATAACTTTCTTAAGCGGCTACTTTGTATAAATGCACAGGACTTACCCGTCCAATTCCCTGATGTGGCTTTTTATTATTGTATGTATTGAAAAAGCCTCCCAACCCTATAAACAACAGAGTTCCACTGTCAACGGGATGTAAATAAACATAATCTTGTTTTACTGTACGCCAGAGCCGTTCGATAAAAATGTTGTCAATGGCCCTTCCTTTGCCGTCCATGCTTATTTTTATTCCTGCATTTTCCACATATTCCGTCCACAATGCACAAGTGAACTGGCTGCCTTGATCAGAGTTGATAATCTCTGGCTTACCATGACTCTCTATAGCTTGTTTAAATACCTCCAGCGTGTTTTCTGCATCCAGGGTATTGAATACGTCCCAGCCAACTACATACCGACTGTACAGGTCAATTATGGCAGTAAGATACATAAACCCGCCAGTCATCGGTATATATGTTATATCGACCGCCCAAACCTGGTTAGGCCTCACTGCTTTGAGCCCTCTTAAAAGATAAGGTCGGATATATTTGGCACTGCCAAGCTTGCTCAAGTTTCGTTTGGGATATATTGCCATCAGCCCCATTTTCCGAAGCAATCTGCGAACCCGTTTAACATTTGCCAAAAATCCGCATAAAAACAAAAAATCCTGCATTTGAAGCACACCATAGGTTGGATGATCCAGGTAGTACTCATCCATCAACCGCATGAATTCAAGGTTTTCCACTGATTCACCCACCCTCTGATAATACATATTACTGCGACTTATATCCAAAAGATCACATTGACATCGGATGCTTATATTCTTGTTTTCAGCAATATAACTCATGAGCTCTTTCACTGACCTGCCATTTTTGAAATTTTTTTTAGCCAATCACGCTCCACTTCGAGTCGTCCGATCTTAGCAAACAGTTTTTCTCTTTCTGCCTCAAAGTTATCTTCTGGACGGGAAGTCTCAAAGATTTCCGAAGATCTCTCTACAAATTCCTGCTTCCATTTTGAGATCATGTTAGGATGAACCTCAAATCGCTTGGCTAATTCTGACATTGATTCCCGCTCTTTGAGCGCTTCGATTGCCACTTGAGCCTTAAAGGCTGCGGTAAATTTTCTTCTTTTTGCTTTCATAATCCACGGTTAAATTACTATAAATTTTCACCTTAACTCCTGGTCTGAAATTTGGGGAGTATTATACAAAGCCACATCGCCTAGCCCGAAAACGTTGTGGGCAACCAGAACAAACCGAAAAATAAACATTCGCCCTTAATTGAAAAAAAAATGCCCACCGCACAAAAGCAAAAGTTTGCCAGCCCTTCCCGCTTAGCTTCCCTTCGCTGCCAAACACTTGCTTTTTACCCACCCGCCTAACACTTTGAAATTGCGGTTCATGATAAATTGAGTGTTTGTGGTTATATGAGTTCAGCCCTCCGAATCCCTTCGGTTTGGGTTATCCCTCATGAGCCGGGGGGGTAGGATTTGATGGTCGGGGAGAGCGAAGATATTGGAGGATAAAAATGGAATTGTCAGAATCAATCAATCTTTAAAAACCTGTATGGATATTGAATGCCATATTTAGATTCAAACTATATAACTGAATCTACTTGCTTTTCACATCTATTTGAACTACATTCGTAGTGATTATTTCAAATTGAATTTTCGGATTACTGTATTCTGTTAATGAGTTTTATAAATATAAGTAAATTTATTGACCTCCCATGGAATGCACTCCATAGTGAGTGTTATATTGAATTTGTAATTATATTTGAGTCGAGAGAAGACGATCATCCACCTTAGAGTTATGATTTGCTCACTGTTAGTTTCTTTTATTATAGACAATTAAATCAGTTTTTATGAAAAATCTATTTATTACTTTGAGCCTAATTGGTCTTGCTTGTCTTTCGGTAAGTGCTCAATTCACTACAGTTCCTGTTAAATTATGGGGCGATTGTATGTCTGCTAATTCAAATTCAAGATATAGAATAAAGGTTGAAATTCTAAATATAACAACAGGAAACCCAGCAATAACCCCCGTGGTTGTAAATTACAACACTGAAGGTTTCCCTACTACTGTACCCGTATCTGTTCCAATTTATCAGACAGCTTGTACTCCTGATGGAAATACTAATATTTATAAAGTAATCGTTTCTGCAGCAAAATATTGGGTTACGGATGGACATGTTGAATGCTTAGGAAAAGCAGACGATCAACCTGAAATGACTTGTTATCAATTAATAAATGTATTACCTACTTACAACTCACCGACTGGGATTTTGGTTCATTTGGAATAATTATTAAACAGATTATGATTCAACCATTACTTTGTTTCAAAATAATTTCAATTTTTCTATTGACAATAATTTCTATTGGATCTTATTCTCAAAAGACAGCAAATCATTGGTTTATCGATAGTAATGTAGGTCTCAATTTCAATTCTGGCGTAGCTGTACCTGAAAATAATGGTCAAATTACCGCTGGAAATGGAGGTTCAGCCTGTATAAGTGACACAAACGGCAATTTACTCTTTTACACCAATGGAGAGTTTATTTGGAATAAGAATCATCAAGTAATGTTGAATGGCGCAGGATTGAGCGGTTCTGGAAGCGCCTCTCAACCTGCGCTTATATTGAAACTGCCAGGTTCCCAAACAAAATTTTATGTTTTTACAGTTGGAAGTAAATATGGCAATCTCAATGGTTTGCATTATAATGTAATTGATTTGTCATTAGATGGTGGTTTAGGTGGAATAGTAACAGGACAAAAAGATATTGCAATTCTTGCAGGTAGTGATGCAAACGAAGTAATAACCGGTTATAAACACGCTAATGGTAATGATTACTGGATAATCGTGCGTAAATTCAACAATGATAAATTTGCAGTATTTAAGTTTACAAGTGCAGGGATTGATGTAAATCCAATATTTAGTCAAACAAGGTATATAACAACAACTGCTATTACAAGGCCAATGAGATGTTCTCCAGATGGTCATTTACTCCTTTGTCCATTTGCGACTACTTCATCATCAAGTAATTCAGAAGATATAGAGATCTGTGATTTCAATTCTCAAACAGGAGCAATAACTTTTAAATATACATTGAAAGAATCTTCATTGGGGGTGACATTAGCCGATATGGAAATTTCACCTGATTCAAAGTTGCTGTATTGTGTTTTTCCGTATTCAGACAGTCCTCCTCAACAGCATATTTATCAATATGATTTGACTCAATCTGATTCATTAAATCTACTTCTATCTAAAATAATTATTTCAGGAAATGCAGGCTTAATGCAGCTTGCACCTGATGGGAAAATCTATTCAAGAAGTTATGATTATTCAACAGGAATAGCAATGTTTCCAGATTCGTTAAGCGTTATAAACAAACCCTGGGTCAGGGGATCTGGTTGTGACTTTCAATTTGCAGCAGTATATCTTGGAGGCCCTATAGCTGATGCTGGATTCCCCAATTTCATGCAGGAACAATTGTTTCGCTTTGTTTGGACTGGTGGAACCTGTGCAGGTGTTCCATTTTATTTTCGTCACCGGTTTATCCCGGAACCCGACAGCATCCACTGGGATTTCGGAGATCCCGGTTCAGGAGTAGCCAATACCAGCACAGCGCATAACCCTACACACATCTTTTCCACTGGTGGCATTTATGAGGTTTACACTTATGTGAAGTACCCCAATGGCCGCATCGAAGAAACTTCCCGGAAAGTGGAAGTGCTGGCTAAACCCTATCCAAACCTTGGACCGGATACATTGGTATGCCTGGGTGCAGATGTTACCCTTACCCCTGGCAGCGGATTTGCAGGCTACTTCTGGAATGGAGCCATTATGCCCGGCAATCCCACTTACCTTGCTACCGATACAGGCACATACATAGTCCGGGTAAAAAACGGGTTGGGCTGCTTCAATTCAGACACTATAAGGGTATCACAGAGGCCTGTTCCTCTCCTGGATGAATCCTTGCTCAACATTGCTCCAACTACCTGCAGTGGGACCACCGGGGCAATTACAGGGTTACAAATTATTGGTCAACCTCCATTCTCCTATCAATGGACGACTTCTGGTATTCCTTTTAGTGACTCAATAGACATTTATCACCTGGGAACGGGTCTTTATGAATTAAGCGTAACAGATGGTTATGGCTGCACTAACCTGATAGAATCTTATGCCATCAGCGATGCAGGTTTTTTACTGATTGAAACGGCTTCTGCTACTCCTTCCTATTGCGGGAACAATGATGGAACCCTACTTATAAAAGCCGTTTCTGGTTTAGGAAAAATGCTTCAATACTTTATCAAATCAGGAAACGATACGCTTTCACAATGGTCTGACGGGCAATTTACATCCTTATCACCAGGCACCTATTATTGTTGGGTAAGCGATTCCAGCGGATGCAGTTCCTATTATTCCAGTTCATTGGTGATCTCTGACCTTTCTGCACCGATTATTATCTCCGTGACTTCAACCCCGGAAATGGCCACCACTTCTGACGGAACAATTACTGTGAATGCCTTCGGAATGGGTCTGACCTATTCTCTAAACGGAGCGTTGCCGATAACCAACGGTAACTTTACGGGTCTTAGTACAGGGAATTATACCATCAAAGTCACCAATCCTGCGGGTTGCGATACTACTTTTTCAATTCTTGTTGGTCATGAATCCGGGATTCATTTGTCAGCGATTGCAGGGAATGGTTCTGCCTGCCTGGGGAATGTTGCCAAAGCACCTTTACTGGTCAATCATTTCACGAATGTCCAGGCATTTAACGCTTCATTGAACTATGAGAAATTGTTTGTGACCTGTATTGGTTACATCCCGAATCCTCTGCCTCAATTAGCCGATTCACTGGATGTAATACTTTTCCCTGCCAACGGGACTATCCAGGCTGTTTGGAAAGGAAATCAACCTTTATCTCTGCCAGATAGTTCTGAGCTGTTGAAACTTATTTTTAGTTCAATTCTGCCGGGAAATGCTCTTCTGCTCTGGGATGTGAGTCCATCGGTAAGTCATTTTACCAATCCATCAGGTGATACTTTGAATGTAGATTATACTATGGGGACTGTCTTGGTAAGTAAGCCTCCAGAGATTCTGGATATTCCGGATCAAAAGATTTGTGAAGGTGAATTTTTCATGGTATGGCCAACAGTAAATGGTGGATCCGGGTCAGTTTCATATCAATGGCAGACACCTGCCGGACCCATTACCGGGCAGGAAATTCTGTCTAAAACAGCAACCCTTTCAGATGATGGGATTTACCAACTCATTACGACAGATACCTTACATTGTGCGGATACAACTTCAACGAAAGTCGCGGTCATTCCAACCCCTGTGTCAGGTTTTACAAACGACACCGTATATTTCGATGAACAAACACGCCTGGAGGCTGCGCTGGGATATGATACCTATGCCTGGAATACAGGCGACAGCAGCTATTCTATCCTGGTGACTTCCGAAGGCTGGTATAAGGTCACAATGAAAACACCTGAAGGATGCGCGGCCATGGATTCGGTGATGATGTTCTATTCTTTTGCTCCGTTTAATATGCCCAATGCCTTCTCACCCAATGGGGATGGAAAGAATGACATGTTCAGGCCGGTAACGGTTCCGGAGAAAATCAGCTCTTTCACCATGTACATATACAACCGCTGGGGACAACAGGTATTTGCCACGAAAGATTTGGGTACCGGTTGGGATGGCAGCATTGATGGAAGTCCTGCGCCGATAGGAGTTTATACTTTTATAATCAGTTATAGCAATGCGGTCGGGGAATCAAGAAAAAAGAACGGAACTGTTACATTAGTTCGATAAAAATGCAAGATTATTAAATACGTTTTAAGAATAAGTCATCAAAAAGAAAATATTAGAAAGAAGAAATTATTAATCTTTGAGTATTCAAAACTACTTTCCACCCTATGCTTTCAGGCACATGCCACAAACGCACAAGGCCAGCCCACAATTCTAATTTGTGGCAAGAGCCTTCCAGCCCGCCCCGCCCTAACTTTCGAGTTTACTATACTTGATAGATCAATAAAAAGAATAAATTTGAGTTACGATAATAAGGGCAGCACACAACCCGGGCTAAGCGATCATGGCTTTGCCAGCGCACAAGGCCCACCAGAAAGCCAATCGCCAGCCTGAAACCGTTCATAATTCAATTTGAAAAGAAATGAAATTACTGCCTACACTAATGATTTTTTTGAGTTATGTTATACAAGCCCGGGCTCAAGACACAACTTATTTTGATAGCAAAGGAATCAAGACTTTTTGTTGGGATTCCGCTTATACATATAATGTAGTAATTAAAAAAAACAACGGCAGACAGACGAATAATGTGTTTTATAAATCTGGCCAGCCTATTTCATCTGTCCAAATGAAAGCAAAAGACTTAGATGGTTCTTTAATAACATATTGGAGTAACGGAAATATTAAAAGATCCGATATTTATGAGAATAACAAGTTTATATCAGGAAAATGCTTTGACGAGAATGGCAATCAAATTAAACACTTTGATTTTGAAATAAGTCCTCAGTTCCCGGGTGGCAACGAACAATTACATAACTATATTTATAAGCGTGTTAATCAATGGAATACCGGTTCTGTAAAAGGAGTAATCTTAGTAAACTTTGTAGTTATGAAAGATGGGAGTATATCTGAAATTAAAATAATTGAAGGAATTAATAAAGAATTGGATGAGAAAGCTATAAAGCTAGTAAGCAACATGCCAAAATGGAATGCAGGTCAACAAGATGGAAATAAAGTAAATGTTCTATTTAATCTGCCAATTCGTATTAACAGCTATAGCCGTTAAAAAGCCTGGCCAGGTGCGGTCAGTGAATGATAGAGTAATTATTTAATAAAGCAGGCATATCTGGATATGTTAAAAGTAGATGAAATGGGGAGGGTGGAGTTTTGTATATATTGTTGTTGACAATTATTCGTAATCAAAATTCTAAAAGGAAATCAATTATGGCATTCGAAAATATTGAAGAGTTAGAACAGTCATTTATAGGTCGAACCCTTACCTCGATGAATTTCTATAATGTAAATGATGACTATTTCGTGTTCAATCCCGATAACTTGGCAGTGATCGATGGAGGAATCGAATTAATATTCGAAGAAGGCCTTGTAGTAATTGCCTGGAATGCCGAACAGGAATTATTTGATGTCAGTACAAATTCAATTAAATCATTGCTGGCAGATCTTGATTATTACCAGGTAGATTCTAGTGACCTTCCTCTTGGTCAACAGCTTTTGGGATCAAAGGTGGCCTCTTTGAAAGCAAAATGGAACTGGTACCAAAACCTTGATAGTGAATTGATGCCTGCAGGAGCGAAGCAATACATTCTTAATGAAGTCATATTTTCCTTTGAAAACGGCCACATATTTCAAGTTGCAACCATTAACTACACAATCGAAAACAGGAGTATTCAAAATGCTAAATTTGATAGCCAGGGTGAACTGCTTCTATCCGTTGACCGTATTGTGGATATCGAAAGCGTCAGTTAACTTCACCTACCAGCAATTGCCGGTTCTGCGGTTTATTGAAGATTTGTGCCGGAAGGAAGTTCAGCGATATTTTTGAAAAGTAGTGCAAGATGCCCCCAACTGCTGGTAGCTGCAAACCATTTTGACTTATGTCAAACAAGCCAAAGCCTCCTGACAAAGTGATTTCCTGTGAGCTGTTTATCTTTATTTCAAACTCGTACATTAATGAATAAAAACGCAGTTTTATTTATCGTCATTGCTTTACTTTTGTCAAATGTAAACAAGGCTCAAACACTGGAAAGAATGAAAGCTAAGCAAATCACAATCCGGGACAGGCAGGTTGAAATCAGTTATTTTCAGCAAGGACAAGGCGACACAGCCGTTCTGTTTTTACATGGCTGGTGTATCAATGGATCTTATTGGGAAAACCAGCTGGAATATTTTTCCAAAAATTACAATGTTTTTGCCATTGACTTGCCGGGTTTTGGCAGTTCCAAAGCCGAAAGAACCAACTGGACAGTTGAGGAATATGCCAATGATGTTATAGCATTCATTGATGCAATGAATCTCAAAAATGTTGTTATCGTAGCACATTCAATGGCTGGTGAAATAATGCTGCAAACGGCACTTGGCAACAATTCCAAAATAGCCGGGATTGTTGGTATTGATAATTTTAAATTTATTGATGTTTCATTTACTCCGGAACAGATGAAACAAATGACCGACTTCTTCCCAATGCTGCAAAACGACTTTAAAAATTCTGCGCCAGTTTATGCTGATATGATGCTATTTCACCCAACAACTTCAAAGGAAGTGAAAGACAGGGTGAAAACTGATTTTGCAAATGCGGATCCTGTTATTGGCTATGGAACTTTTATGAACCAGATGCAATATGCTTTTGGCGATGCTCAAAGATTGGAACAGCTTGATTATAGATTGTATTTAATTAATAGTGACAGCTTTCCAACCAATGATATAGGGCTGAAAAATCATTGTAACGAAAATTTTCAGGTTGAAACAATCCCGTCAACAGGACATTATCCAATGATAGAAAAACCGGCTGAATTTAATTTGATTCTGGAAAAGGTTTTGAAAAGTCTGTAGTAAACGGTTAACACCTGGTTTTAAAGCATAATGGGATAATATGTTAAGGCGCTTTTTGGATTCTTAATGTGATTGTTTTAAGTTGTACAGACTTTCCCTGTATACCACACAGTTTCATGCAAGCTACGATGGTATTAGTATGATGAATAAAAAGAATTTAATTATTAAGCAATGAAAATAGAAAAACTGGGAATTATTCTTATAGTAGTGTTTGCAAACGTATTTACTAATTCTTATTCTCAAAACCCTGCCGAAAAATTCGGGGATATATCTATGGATGAACTAAAAAATAAAATTTGTCCTATTGATTCTAATGCTCATGCTTATTATATTTTTGATTTTGGGAATTCATATTTTCAATATGCTGATACCAAAATAAGCTCAGATGATGTAAATAGCAGCCGTAAAGGATTTCAATTATATTTCACAAGACATTACAGAATAAAAGTGATTGATAACCAGGGCTTCTCCTGGGCCGATATTGAAATACCTTTATACCGGGATGGTGATAAAGAAAAAATACTAAATCTAAAAGCTTGCACATATAATCTGGAGAACAATAAAATCGTAAAAACCAAGCTGGAAAAGAAAGATACTTATACTGAAGAAACAAATAAATACTGGATTACAGAAAAATTTGCAATGCCCTCTGTCCGTGAAGGTTCAATAATAGAGATTGAATATACCATTAAATCGGATTTTTATTTTAATCTAAGGGAATGGTACTTTCAGTCTATGATTCCTGTTTTACAGAGTGAATATCATGTTAGTATACCTGAGTATTATAATTTTAATCAAACTCAAAAGGGGTATTTTCCTATTCAAAGGGAATACGACAGAAAGCATAAAAAAATTTCTATAACTTATCATCAAAAGGCGGAAGGTACTGCAGTTAAAGAACAAACATATACCAATTTGTATGAATATTACGAAGACATATATCATTTTTATGCTAAAGAAATTCCTGCTTTCCCTATTGAAGAACATTTAAGATCTGAAGAAAACTATTTAAGTAAGTTTGAGTTTGAGTTGCAATACACAAGGTTCCCTGAAGCAAAAATGAAGTATTATACAACTAGCTGGGAGGATATAAATCAAAATTTACTTGATGATGACCGGTTTGGATTAGAAATTAACAGAACTTCACATATTAAGCAGGATGCGGAGGCGCTCAAACAACTAAAACAAGAAGAGATTATTCTTTTAAACAGCGCATTTAGTCTGATTAAAAACAAATTGGCATGGAACGGATATAAAAATATATACCCTACGACAACATTAAGCAAGGCATATAAAGAAGGAAATGGTAACTGTGCTGATATTAACTTAAACCTGATAATATTGCTCAGGGGACTTGGTTTTAATGCCTTCCCTGTAATACTAAGTACACAGGAAAATGGCGTCATACATCCGGCTCATCCTTCAATCAGCAGGTTTAATTATGTTATTGCGATGGTGAAGGTTGAGAATGACACACTGTTAATGGATGCAACAGACCCAGCCTCCGAAATAGGCCTGTTGCCTGTTCGTTGCCTTAACGACAAAGGCAGAATTATTAACAATTCGAATGGTGACTGGATATCTCTCATGGATTACAAACCGTATTCAATGATTGAAAGCTATGAGGTGGAAATCACTGATGATTTTGAATTAAGAGGCACAAATCAGGTGATATTAAAAGATTATGCGGCATATTTGATAAAGAAAGAGATTAAGAAGCACAATAACCTGGACGAATATAAATCTTCGCTTGAAAAACAAACCAATGGTTACAGAATACATGAAATTGAGGTGTTGGGCATTGATACTATTCAGGATGATATGCGAATGTCATTAAACTTTACGCAGAGAAATTATGCTGAGCAATCCCATGATATTGTATTTTTTTCACCTGTATATCAGCCATTTATTTCAGAAAATCCTTTTAAACTTGAAATACTTGAGTATCAGTTTGAATTTAACTATCCTGTTACAATACAGCAGATTTATTCAATACGCATACCTGGGAACCTTGCAATTTCAGAAGTCCCCAAACCATTAAGGGCTCGCACACCTGACGGAAAGATGAAGTATTACTACAATATTGACCAGTTTGATGATAAATTAACTCTCTCTGTTATGTTTTCTATGAGTAAAACACTTTTCCTGCCTGAAGAATACCAGGGATTGAAAGCATTTTATCAGATGATAGTTGATAAACAAAAAGAATTGATTGTACTTAGAAAAGCGCAATGAATAAACAAATTTTCATTTTACTGGTATTAATATGTATTGCACATACAATATTCGGGCAGAATATTTATAATGTGGGTTCAATTGCAGATTCTTTGACAAATCATGCAGATGCTGTTATTCGGTTTTATAATACATCGTATAAGAATGGTGCAAAAGGAAAATGTATCACTGATGAACATTATGCAATTACTGTTTCA
>JADJGZ010000040.1 GCA_016707785.1 Bacteroidales bacterium
GGAAACTGGTGATAGAATCTTGCAATATCAGCATAGTATAAGTTACAATCAACTAAAATCACTATATAAGTCCAAAGAAAATCTAGCAGATTCTTCTAATTCATTTAAAGATGCTATTGCATTAGTTGGAGGATTAACAGCTAATACATATGGCTTTATCATCACAGTTATTGTCTCTACAGCGTTTGGAGCTGCAGTGGCACCCATACCAATTGCAGGGGCAATTGTAAGGTTTTATTGAATGCGGCAGCATATGTGTTATATCCAGGAAATAGTAATGCAGGTGAATTAACTCAGATACCTAATATTCCAA
Organism: Bacteroidales bacterium; assembly: GCA_016707785.1. NCBI lineage: Bacteria > Pseudomonadati > Bacteroidota > Bacteroidia > Bacteroidales > Bacteroidales bacterium. Next base: position 314 of record JADJGZ010000040.1, read on the forward strand.
ACAATCCAACAATAACTTTTCGTGGTCTTGAAACTGTTAGTGTTTCCGCAAAAAATATCTGGCCGTCAAGTTCCGTGGACGTTAAAATAGGAGGAGAGCATATTAATATTGCAACTGGAGCGTGGTGTCATGCCTCTAGTGGCCCTGAATTTGGTCTATTTGGCCCAAATGGGTTCAGTAGAATAGGAGGCTCAGATGTTGTCTTACCTGGAACAAATGTTGGAGCTCTAATAGGAAGAATCAATAATGGTACACCATTCATAGTTGGTTCAACTCTCGATCTTATCACATCAGAATCAGGGATACTTGAATTTTCAATGAATGATGCTGCTGGACAATATTCTGATAATGTCGGAAGCTTAATTGTCAGTCTAAGAAGATAGTGAAAGATTGGTTTTAAATCTACGACCGTTTGAGCCAAGAATTGTTTCAATAAGGGTTTGTAGACATCTACAAATTTTGAATCAATAGAATTTCCCATGGACTATTGATTTTTATTGCGATTTTTTGTTATTACATTCAGCCATTAAGGTTTTCAGACCTCTAAAAAGCGGATTTTATGAGATATAATATCAATGCGCTGGTTTTTAGATATTTAAATAAATTGGCTTAAACAGGCTATAAACCCCATGAATATTGAAAAAATAGAGGGATTTCATGTCAGATTGAAGAGTTTTTTATTAAAAATAGGCAATTTATTAAGAAATAATGCTCATTTTGCACGTTTTCTTTACCAATATCCTCCAATATGATCCGAAATTGCCCAATAATCAACCGCAATCAACCGTTATTGACCGTTATTGACCGTTATTGACCGTTATTGACCGTTATCGCCCACTATCGCCCGTTATCGCCCACTATCGCCCACTATCGCCCCAAATAAATCATTTTTTTGTGCACTACTTGACACAACAAGGATATGTTATTACATTAATTAAAATAAAATTCAGTAATCAGTCTATTATTTTTACCCTATTTCTAGTCTGTTCATCGCTATACAAGCTATTTTAGTAAATCAATAGCATGTTTCTGTAGCTCAACTGATACATCATGGTACCTGCTAAAGGCTCTACTCCCTTGTACATGTCCACTCATCGAGCAAATTATATCAGAGTCAACCTTTCCGAAAAGGTTGCCAATAAATGTTCTTCTGGCAAGATGTGAGCTTGCAATATCACATAATCGTACCTGCTCAGGTTCTCTGGTTAGCGGATTTAATCTTGTTACAATTCTGTCTAACCTAATATTCTCGTGGCTGAATAGCTCTTTCAGATAGTCATTATACCTCTGGTCGCTAATGAAAGGCAATAACATATTTCCTGGAAGATCATATCTGGAGATAATCTCCTTTGCTCTTTCTGATAGTGGTATTGTTACAGTTACAGGCTTCCCATCCTTAGTTTTTCTGGGAATATAGCTTAAAACCCCATTGTTAACATTTCCCTTTGTGAGTTTACACAAATCACCGATTCTTGCTCCCACATAGCACTGAAACAAGAAAACATCACGGACCCTAGCCAGTTTTTCATTCTCAATACTTGCATGATAAAGCAAATCCCGCTCATCAAGTGTGATATAAACCGGAGTTCCATACACTTCTGCAGGTATTTCATAATCTTTGAATGGATATGTGTCAGTAATCCCTCTTTTCCTGGCATCATTCCAGAAGGTTCTGGTCATTTTCATGATGCTATGGATAGTGTTTCGGCTGATTGGACTAAGAATCAATTCTTTGGAAGAGCGGCTTTTTGGCCGCAAACAGTTTTTCTTCAGATATGATTCAAACTGAGCCAATACATTAGGTGTAATGTTATTAAAACTAAAATGTGCCTTCTTGAAGGCTTCAAACCTTCTCCAGTGATTGATAGTAGTCTTCACATGTTTCTTCCTGCCGAATGAAAGACTGCAATTTTCTACATAATAATTAAAAGCCTGGAAGAAATCCAATTCATTTACTTCTGGCATTTTTTCAGCTTTACAACATATCTGTGCAAGTTTAGATTTCAAAACCTCCTTGTCTGGTGACTGGGTTGTACCTTCGAATATATCTTTAAGTTCTTTCTCAATATCAATCAGTTTGCCATTTATAATGCTATAATTAACTTTTGTCCGCCCTTGATACCCTGAACTATTCTTTTTCACTCTTCCTGATAAAGAATCAAAATTAACACTGTCGATTTTATATCCGGTAAAATAGTTCAATCTCTGTCCTGCAAATCGAATATCTGCATATAAGGGCACCTTTTCGGTCCTTAGGCTTTCAATTCCATTTTTCCGCTGCTCAGATCTAAATTTTAAACTGAATTTCATTGGTTGAGTAATTATGTCAAAAAAATGATTGAAACGATAAAAAGAATTACCAAAGATAATCATTTATCATACCTTTTTACATACCTTTTTACATACCTTTTTCAAAAAACGAAATAAAATGACAAAAAATTGCGATAGTGTATATAATTGATTTTATGATGTTTACAAAATTTTAAAAAACAAGAAAAAATCATATAAAACGGCTTTTGTGACCCTGTCGGGGTCACTTATTTAAAAAGCTGCCATATGGCGGCTTTTTTATTTTTAATCATAAACTATCTAACATTCAAGAAAAGTAATCATCTGCCTCTGGTTCTCAGATTTCAATATACAGGAGTTAGAACAGGAGAATTGTATTCCATATTTAGATAATTCAACTGGCCTCCCTACCAGTATTTATCTACCTGAAAAATCTTAATTTAGTCAACCGGACAGGCTTTTGATTCTTTGGAAAAGTATTTTTAGCCAGTGTCTCAAATTATTGCATAAATCTGTTGGAAAATCAACCAACTATGGATCCTATTGTTAATCAAACTGATATAGATAAACTTACCAAGGTTGATGACATTTTTGCGACCATAAATGCTAAATATGGTTCACCTCCTAATTGGAACAGACCTCAAGGATTTATCACGCTGTGCAAGATTATCCTGGAACAACAGGTGAGTTTACAATCCGCAAATGCTCATTTCAATAAGCTCAATACTTATATACCTGACTTTATCCCGGAAGAAATATTAAAACTTTCTGATGATCAGATGCGAGTGTGCCAAATCAGCAGACAGAAATCCAGGTATTTAAAGGAACTTTCAAAGGCTATATTAGATCGCAAGCTTGAATTAGAAAAATTACCAGGCTTAACCCAGTCTGAAGTTAGAACAAAACTAAAGGAAATCAAGGGTATTGGTGATTGGACAGCAGATATCTACCTGATGTTCTGTTTGCAGGCAAAAGACATTTTCCCTTCCGGGGATATTGCTGTCGTTAAAACAATTATGGAACTCACAACTGCCCAAACAAAAGATGAAATACTTGAATGTGCAGAAAAGTGGAAACCATTTCGTTCTCTTGCTACCTATTTTTTGTGGCATTATTATCTATGCAAACGAGGAAGGTCTTGATTAACCTTAATCAAAGCAATTAATAAAATTTACTTCGAATGATTCTCAAATACTATTGCAGTAGATGATCAGCATGGTGATACAAAATGAATAACTTATAATTTTTTTTAATAACCCGAAAACCCAATTAATACCTAATTTTGTTATTATCACAGCAATCTCAGGCAACCTTTTAATATTGCCGTGTTATACTCTCTTACACCTGCCTTAACATGCGAACTTTTACCAGACTGATCCTCCCATTTCTGGTGATACTGATGCTTGCCAATAAGGGTTTCTCCCAAATGGTAATCAATAGTACCGTTACCCCTGATGATCTGGTCCAAACCCTTGTTGGGACCGGGATATCTTATAGTAACGTGACCTTTAACGGGGGTAATATTGCCAGGGGAACGTTCTCAGGACCTAGCAATATTGGTATTGCTTCAGGGGTGGTTTTGGCAACAGGGAATGTAAATTCAATTCCGAATCCACCAAATGGAGGCATGGGAGGATCTGGCACATCTGCTGTACAGAATGACCCGGATATGAATGCTATTTGCGGGGTTAACACAAATAATGGGAGTATCCTCGAATTTGACTTCATTCCTCAAGGTACACAACTCTCTTTCAATTACGTATTCACTTCAGAAGAATATGCAACCTATGCCCCACCCTGCAATTCACCCTATAATGATGGCTTTGGTTTCTTTATCAGCGGACCTGGCTTATCAGGGCCTTATTCCAATAGCTCTGTCAATATCGCATTGATTCCTTCTACAACTGTCCCGGTATCTATTAATAATGTCAACTGTGTAACTAATTCCGACTATTATATCACAAATTATGCTGGCTCTGGCGGGTGCTCTGGTTGCGGAAGCACTGGGAAAATTACAGACCCTAATTTTGTGTTTAATGCATATACGACTGTATTTCAGGCTACTGTTACCGTTGTTGCCTGTACTACCTATCACATTAAACTTGCTGTAGCAAATGCTGACGATCAATCTCTCAATACTGGTGTTTTTCTGCAGGAAAGCAGTTTTTCCAGTAATCCGATAGATGTAACAACAACTTATTCGAACCCTTTGATTGATACCACCATGGTTGAAGGCTGCAATTCAGCACTGATCACCTTTGGTATCGATTCCATTCCCACTTTACCGGTTATTATTCCGCTAACCTATGCAGGCACAGCCTTGAATGGCATTGATTATCCGAACCTTCCGGCAAACCTGGTAATTCCTGCGGGAAGTCAGACAGCATCAATTAATGTAATTCCTATCAACGATGGGATCAACGAAGGACAGGAAACGCTCGAAATTACTTACTCTAACGTTACCTGTAGTGGATCTCAGAATCAAACCTCCATTTTCTATATCAATGACTATCCTGTTCTGCAGGCATTAGCACCTAATGACCTGACAGTAAACTGCAACCAGGTCACCAATCTCACAGTCCTCCATAATGGAGGTACTGAGCCCTATCACTACCTTTGGAGTACCGGTGATACTGTTGCCGGGATATCCGTAAGCCCGGCCAATACCACTACCTATTATGTAACCATAAGCGACGGATGTGGCTCAGTTTCAAATGACAGTGTGAAAATAACGGTCATTACACCCCTTGTTGAAGCCGGACCCTCAGGCAGCACTTGCTCTTCCTCACCTATTACTTTTTCGGGTAATGCCCTGAACTATAATCCAGGATCCATCAGCTGGACACATACCGGTATAGGCTCACTTTCCGGACAAACTTCCTTATCACCCACTTACACGCCCGGAACCAATGAACAGGGTTTGATATGGATAAAACTAACCATCGAAGGACTGGGCGGTTGTGCAGGGCATTTCTACTCTGACAGTCTCAGTTTGCAGATTGACCCTCCTCCCACCGCCAATGCCGGCCCCGATGATGATATGTGCCAGGTGGATACCTATACCCTTGCTGCACTGGCCACTGATTATGATGCAGCTACCCTTACCTGGACTGAAAATGGTCCGGGTACACTTACCGGTGGCACAACTCTTACACCTACCTATACCCCCATTCCCGGTGAGATGGGCAATGTGGTTTTCACCCTTACAGTCAATGGCACCGGTTCCTGCGCTTCCCAGCAAGCCACCGACCAGATGATCCTTACGGTGAACCCTCCACCCTTTGTGCTGGCAGGGCCATCTGCTTCCATCTGTGCAGGAAGTACTTATACCCTTAATAACTCCATGGCCAATTTCTGCCAGGCATTACTCTGGACGACCAGTGGTACTGGCACCTTCGGCGACCCCACCAGCATTCACCCTGTATATACCCCATCTGCTGCGGATATTGCAGCCGGTTCAGTCATTCTTAGTTTCCGTGGGGATGGTTCACTCAGTTGTAATGCTATTCAGTCCACTGACCAGCTTACCCTGACCATCAATCCCAAGCCTTTTGCCGATGCCGGTCTCGACGACAACACCTGCCAGGGGATGAACTATACCGTTTCAGGGGCTTCTGCTTTAAACACAACAGCTTCGGGTGTGCTTTGGACAGAGAATGGAGCCGGATCGCTGATCAATAATAATACCCTTACACCCACTTATGTACCTGCCTTTTGTGAAACCGGCACTGTTACCCTCACCCTTACCGTATCAGGTGCTTTGAATGTGCCGGGAAATAATCTCTGTTGATGACCGCCGCTCACTTTACCCCTTTGCCCGATGTGGCTGCAGGCACCGATGCCACCATTTGTGCGGCCGGGACCTACACCCTGTCCGGCACCCAGCAGTTCTGTTCACTGCTTACCTGGAGCAGCTCTGGTGACGGGACTTTTAGCAACCCCAATCTGGCAAATGCAGTATATACGCCCGGAGTAAACGATATTGCTATTGGAAGCGTTACCCTCACCCTGACAGGACAAGGGATGGGACCTGTAATTCAATGAATGATGCAGATGCCCTCACCTTACCATCGATCCCATACCTACTACAGTGCCAGTCCCGATGATGCCTTCTGCGTGCTGAACCCCATAACGTTACCGGAGCTGTGGCCACCAACTTCTCATCCTACCAATGGTTGCAGGAGATGGTACCTTAATAACAACACCCTGCTTTCCCCCACCTATATGCCTGGCAACCTGGATTTCAATGCAGGAAGCGTCACCCTCACCTTTGCAGTGCAGGGAAGGCTTTCCTGTTCAGCACAGACAGTGACCGATACAAGGGTTTTTGCTGTTTCACCTTTTCCTGTGGTTAATGCAGGGTCTGATAACTTTATCTGCAGCAATACCACCCAGTTTACCCTTGCCGGGATTGGGAATAATTATGATATTACCAATATCCAATGGACTTTTGTGGGAGGAGATGGTTTTCTGAGTAATCCCAACATTCTGAACCCCACCTATTTTGCCGGTCCTATCGACCTGAGCACAGTAAACCGCACCATCACCTTTACCCTTACCCTGGAAGGGAATGGGCAGTGCGCTGGAACATTTGTGAATGACCAGGTCTTGCTCCAGATTGATCCCACCCCGTGAGCAATGACGGGCCCCCGATGGACAAATATGCGGACAAAGCCATTCCCTCTGGCGGCCGCCACGGCTCAGTACCAGTCAATTATCAACTGGACGACTTCGGGAGATGGCAGTTTCAGTAATCCCAATATCCTCAACCCCAGTTATACCCCGGTCCAAATGATGTCGGAAATGTGGTAGTACTGACCCTGGGACTGGCGGATGCCAGAGCCTTACAGGAAGTGACTTTTGTGGCTTACCGTGCACGAGGCCAAGTGCTACCATCAGCGGAACAACAAGCATCTGCGAAGCCACTTCCCCCCAATAAGCATCGCCCTGACAGGACCCCCCTGGTCGGTGACCTATACCAATGGTACTACTCCTGTTACGGTGAACAATATCAGCGAGTTCACCTTATGTTTTCAGTGTGAGTCCGCCAGTTACCACCAGTTATTGGGTAACTGCTAGTAATGATAACTTCTGCAATGCCCCCAATGACTCTATTCATGGACTGGCTTCCATTACCATCAATCCTTTACCCGATCCTTTTTCAATCACTGTTACCAATAACGGGGTGTTCTGCGAAGGGACACCGGGAGTCATCATTGGATTGTCAGGTTCCAGGTCAGGCATGAACTATGAGCTGCTGCTCAATTGGGGCCCTGGAAGGCTCCAACCAGGCAGGTACTGGCAATCCCTTAAGTTTTGGCATCAAAAACATTCCCGGGCAATACTCCATTAGGGGTATAAATCCTGTAGGCAACTGTGAACAGATTATGAATGATACGGTTACCGTAATTATGAATCCTATTCCAGTCACCGATTTTGAAGCCAATACCGTTTGTAATTCTGATACCACATTTTTCACTGTCAGTGGGAACTATGTTGATAAAATCAGCAACTGGCACTGGGACTTTGGCGTTGGCACTTTCCACCTTCAATGCCCCGACCAACCCATATCATATTTATCCTACCTATGGTACCTACCAGGTAATCCTTAGTGTAGAAGATACCAACAACTGTACCTATTCCATCAGTCATCCCTTAGAAGTCACTCTCATCCCAATGCTTTTTCAGTTACCAACACCCCCAACTGCCTGGGTGATCCCAGTTTCTTCATTGACCTGAGTAACAACCCTGTCGGACAGGGCGTACATCAGTCAGTGGGTATGGAGCTTGGCGATGGCACACCTAATGCCGTTGATTTTCCCCAATACCTCCAATACCACCTATCGTATGCCGGAGACGGGACTTATGCAGTGACCTTGTATATCACCAACAGCCGCAACTGCACGGATATCTACAGCACTACTATCACCGTCACCCGCCGTCCCCTTGCCGCCTTTGACTTCTGGAGCAACTGCCAGGACGAACTTGCTATTTTCAATGGTGCGAGCAATGCCAATGGAGGGGGGGTGCCAGCTGGAGCTGGGATTTTGGAGATCCTACTTCTGGATCGCTGAACACCAGCACCCTTAAAGACCCCACCCATTTATATACAACAGCAGGATTGTATAATGTAACCCTGATTGTACAGAATTTTAATGGCTGCAGCGACACTATCATTCGCCAGGTGAATGTAAAAGGCGCTCCCCTGGCTGATTTTAATAGTACCACCGGCTGCCTGGGCACCCCACCTTTTTTGGCCGACAGTACCTGATCAACCTGAGTGCCACGCTACTCACCACTGGGATTTTGGCGATGGCTCTACTTCCAATACGCGCAACACACCATACACCTATATTGCAGAGGCACCTATACTCAGCCCTAACCATCACCGATACGGCAGGATGTGAAGGATCCCGTTCCCACACCCTGATTGTTACCCCACCACCAACGGCCTTGTTCAGCTCTGCCACCGATAACTGCCAGGGCCCATCAGGCTTCAATCAGAGTACCAGAATCGGGCTACCTGACCAGCTGGAGCTGGGACTTTGGCGATAGACCCTGTTCAGACCATCTCTCCCTGCGATCCCCTGGATGTAACGCACACCTACGCAGTTGCAGGCCCTTCAATGTGACCCTTACCGTTACCAACTCCGAGGGCTGTACCATAGCTTCTCCAGGTGGTGAATGTGTTTGGTTCCCCAACAGCCGGGTTTTTGACCCAGGCCAATGCAAGGACAGCCCTGTTCATTTTACAGACCTTTCTCACTTCAGGAAGAGGTTTAACTCATGGCAATGGAACTTTGGCGACCCGGGTTCCGGTATCTTCAATACCAGTTCCGATCAGAACCCTACCCACAGCTATGCCGCAACGGGCAACTATACCGTGACCCTGATCACGCTCACCTTAAATGGCTGCTCTGACACGATCAGCTACCCTGTAACCATCAAGCCTTGCCTGTTACCGACTTTAGCTTCCAGAGCGCCTGCCAGGATAATCCTGCACAGTTCACCCTGCGTGCATGGCGATCCACCTATTGCCAGCTGGTACTGGAGCTTGGGGATGGCGGCAATACCTTACAGTCGCCCAGCCATGTATACCTACGCTTTGCCGGGACCTATACCGTTACGCTTCACCGTTACCGATACGGCAGGATACGTGAGAACCAGCGCAGCCACCCGATCACCAATGTTCCCATGCCCTCGTGAACT
>JADJGZ010000041.1 GCA_016707785.1 Bacteroidales bacterium
AGGTATGTGAAGGAGAATGTAAGGTAGAGGTATCTGCCATTCCGCTCAAAGGATCTCCGAAACTCCAGTGGATGCTGTCGGGGGAGGGTTGAAGTTGGGGGTGAAATTGAAGATATCTCCAATGCAGTGTCCTGTGAAATCGAATCGGGTAAAGTAGGTGGGAATGAAACTGGGAAGTGTTGTATTGTTATTTCTTCCTAGCAAGTCAACAGCATTTTTTTGAAATCCGCATGATATTCCAGGCAGATTTGGATAATTTATAACTCCAAGATAAGCCTCAGTATATTGGGCTATATATATCTTACCATCATTACCTAGTTGATAGTCACCAGAAAGTGTTGGTCCGAAATTTCCGATTGCGATTGCTGAGGAAATGAATGCATTTTTTTCTTGTATGCTGACATCATATTGGTGTACCGTAGACACATCAGATAGATAAAGGAATTTATTATTAGGAGAAAATTCTAAACTATAATTAGCGGAACTGCTGCCAGGTGTTGTAAATAAATAATTAGGGGATACTAATCCTGTGTACAAGTTGAAATCACATCGTTCTACTCCGGGATAGTCTCCATAATTAAACAATTGGTGCCCATCTGATGATACTTTTATACAGCCTGGATTTTGTAAATTAATACCTAAGGTGACAAGAGATTTGCTCTTTATTGGATTTGGATTTAATCCGTTCTCTGTAAGTAAATATGCAGCATAATTCCCTTCCTCATAAAGAAATGTGATTATCCAAATGTCTTTGTTGTTCCCATGTCTCACTGCTGTCAATCTTCCGGCAGCATTACTGGCATTTGCTACTTGAATATTTTTGTCATTGGTAATATCTCCAAGTCCAGCATCCAGTGTTATATCTACAATTGAATATCTCAAGCCTACTCGAGTATAATTGGGATTTGTAGTCCTTCCATCAACTGTGAAAATATAAAACAAATTAATAGAACCTGGTTTGGGTACAATAATCACAGGGTGGATAGAGTATCCATATCCAGTTGTGCTTCCGAGGTTTGTCCCATTCTGCATTACTTCATGATTCCTATTCCACACCTGTATTCCATCGGTATAAAACAAAAGGTTGCCAGCACTATCGCTAATGCTGGCTGAACCTCCGTGAGAATCCATCTGACTGTCAAGTATAGTTATAGGACCACTACCCTGGAAATGAATAGCTGCTTTATGGCCAAAATACCAGTTATTGGCTTCTCCCTGACCCCAAAGAAAGTACTTTGAGAACAATAAAATAAAAACCAAAAGAAGCAAACGCCTCATCAGAGAATACATTAAGCCTTGTAAAGTTAATGCTTTTTTTCTTGAAATGTCAGGCTGGTATTGTTGATCATGATTGAATCTTACTATGTTAATTTGTTTGACTCATTTTCATAAGTCTTACTTGTTCTTGAATTTATCCTCTTTCTGACTTTGATTATCTTTACAAAAAAAAGGAATGGCAGGTCAGGAAATAAAAATTTAGAACTGGAAGATGGTAAGATTGGAATCCAGGTTCAGGTTGAAAATGAAACTGTCTGGCTCACCCAAAAACAAATGTCCCGTCTTTTTGAGAAAGATTCTGATACCATTGGGATTCATATTAAGAATATTTATCTCTCAGGCGAATTGGATGAAAGCTCAACTACCGAGTTTTTCCCGGTAGTTCAAGAAGAAGGAAAACGAAAGATTAAGAGGACTTTGAAACATTATAACCTTGACACTATCATCTCTGTTGGATACCTGTGAAATAATTGGTGGCATCCAATCCGGGAAATGGGAGAACTGCAAACTATTCCATTTTCAAGTTAATTTCGCCCTTGCCCAGCTAAAGATGATTGGTAAATCAGCATTTATAATAACCTAATTAATAGTAATTGAGTCATTGTAATAACCTATTTACTAATTTTAATGAGAGAATAGCGAATTGTGAAGTATATTTGTATTATTGAAATATTCAACAGATGCTTATAAAAAGAGAGCTTCAGGAAAGAATTGAAGCAAGGCTAAGTCCCGGGAAGGTTATCCTGATTTTTGGTCCGCGCAGGGTAGGAAAAACCTTTCTTATCAATGAGATTGTAAAACAAACCACTGACCGGAGACTGATACTGAATGGTGAAGATGCCACAAGTCTGGCATTATTGGCGGAAAGGAGCATTGCGAATTATCGCAACCTTCTCAATAATATTGACTTGCTTATTATTGATGAGGCTCAGAACGTTCCTGAAATTGGTAAGGTGTTGAAATTGATCGTCGATGAGGTGCCACAGGTCAAGGTGATAGCAAGTGGTTCTTCTTCATTTGATCTTCTGAATAAAACAGGCGAACCCTTAACAGGCAGGAGCTACTCGTTTTTGCTGTTTCCCATAAGCCAACGAGAGCTTTCCGGTATTGAAAATATGCTGGAAACCAGGCAGAACCTTGAATTGAGATTGGTTTATGGTTCATACCCTGAGATCGTAACGATGAAGGATAATGCACTTCGCGCTGATTACCTTAAGGAACTGGTTAATGCTTACCTGTTTAAAGATCTTCTCAGCCTTGACGGTATCCGGAACGCCGGAAAACTTAGAGATATGCTTACCCTGTTGGCTTTTCAAACCGGAAACGAAGTATCAATGACAGAGATAGGATCTCAGCTTGGCTTAAATAAAAATACCATCGACAAGTATCTCGACCTGCTTTCCAAAGTCTTTATCATTCACCGTTTGGGAGGGTATTCATCCAATCTTCGAAAGGAAATTTCCAAAAACTCGAAATGGTATTTCTATGATAATGGTATCCGCAATGCCTTGATCAGCAATTTCAATCCACTTTCCATTCGCCAGGATGCCGGACAATTATGGGAGAATTACCTGATTTCGGAAAGGCTTAAGAAGAGGCAATACCAATCGGAGCCGGTCAATCTTCATTTCTGGCGCACTTACGACGGACAGGAAATTGACCTTGTCGAAACCGGCATTGATTCATTAAAGGCTTTTGAAATTAAATGGAAAGATAAAAAAGCCAAAATTCCGGGGGCATGGCAAAGAGCATATCCTGATGCACCATTTACTATCATTAATCCTGATAACTATTTGGAATGGATCATCTAATTACGGAATTGAAGAAAAACAAATGAATTCACTGATTCATTTTATCTCGCCAGAAATATCAGAACTACCAGGATAACCTCATCAAGGCCACTATCCCCGATTTCTTCTTCATTTCCCAGGCCATATTGCTATAACATAATATATACAGCTATATTCAATCATGTCCCTGGCTTGTTAATCTTCATTGATCATTTTGTTTTTCCTGAGTTTTTCCAATAGTTCTTTTTGCATTGAATTCATCCTTGAAAAAGCAAACCATTTCTTGCCCAGATCTTTGAGGGATGCCCCGATATGATACAATTCGACTTCATCGATAAAAGAAAGCGGTCATGTGAACTCTCCAGTTTCCTGAATTCAACCGGGTTATACTGCTGATTGTGCTTTTCAATGTCCAGCATTATTGTTTTGGTATTCCTTGTGTAAATGATTGCCTTTACACCTTTTTTTCGCTTGATGAGCAAAAGCAAAACACTTTCATCTATGTAATTATCAATCAGAATAATAGAGTGCTTAGCTGAGCGTATCAGGTCTGAAACAAATACATAGGCATCGAAGATCTGGCCATCGAAGAAAATTCCGTTCTCAGGCTTTGGCTCATGTTTTTCAAGTGCCTGGAATACCTGGCTGAATTTCCGGTCCGTTTCCGTTTGTTTGCTTTCCAGGATATCCATACGCTGAAAAAGATCTGTATTTGCCTGAATGAATTTCCGCATTTCAATGAAGCATTCATAATCTGTTACTCACCTTCACAGCAGTCTCACTTCGTAGAACAGCCGACAACATCGCCACCCCTTGCTCGGTAAAAGCATAGGGCAGGTATTTTCTATGTTTACCCCGGTTTTCATTTTCTTCTAAACCAGCATTATCAAATATTGAAGTTTTTAAGATCGCAAATTGCGATCTTAAAAACTCAAATTCAATCCTGGTCAGTTGAAACATAAACAGTTCAGGAAAACGTTCACTGTTTCGTTTTACCTGTTCATTCAAACGCATCAGTTTACCTCCACATCCTGCCAGATGACTGTCGAGCATCACCTGTTTGTCCCTGATCGTGAAAATGCGGTTTTCAATCTCTTGCTTGAATAACTCATTTGATGAAATACTCATAACTGCTGATAATAAAATGCAAAATTTAAAATGAGAATAATTGAGAATAAAGTTATAGAAAAAATGTATTCCTGAAAGGTTTAAAATTACCGGAATCACCTCACCAACGTCACTATTCCCGTCTTCTTCCTTGTTTCCCCTGCCAAAATCCTTAAGGTGAAATATTGCGGTTCTTAAACCTGTCAGGTTTCGAAAACCTGACAGGTTTATTAGGCTGGGATCACCTCACCAAGGTCACCATCCCCGTCTTCTTCCTCACTTCCCCTGCCTGATTGCTGTAACTGATGATATAGGTATAAACTCCCATCGGAGCAGGTTTCCCATCAATAATACCATTCCATCCATTGCCCAAATCCTTTGTTGCAAAAACCTGCCTGCCCCATCGGTCATAGATGTACATGCTGAAGGATTGTACCTTTTCGGGCAGGGTAACCGGACGAAAAGCATCATTCTTCCCATCCCCATCCGGAGTGAAGGCATTGGGCATGGTAAAGGGTGCAAAGGAATAGAGCATCATCAGGGAATCGGAGGAGGTGCAGCCCTCTTCTGTCTGCATAACAACCCTGTACCATCCTTCGGAAGTCACCAGGATTGAGGATGTGCTGTCTCCTGTATTCCAGCGGTAGGAGGCATATCCCGGAAGTGCTTCCAATCGGGTTATTTCATCAAACCAAAGGGTATCTTTATCTGCAGGAAAGCCTGAAACCGGCAGGGAGATGATGTTCACCTCCAAAGAAGATGAACTCTGGCAGTGGTTGGTATCACTTACGGTTAAGGTCCAGTTGCCGGCTTGTGCAGACTGTATTTCATCAAGGTAAAACAAGGGGTCAGTTCCGCCGGTTCCGTCAGGGCCTGTCCACTGGTAGCTGATGGTTCCGTTGCCTGTTCCCTGCTGGTAATGGGAGAGTAGTAACAAATCACTTCCCTCACAAACCGGTCCGGGATCGGTGATGGTGGCCTGGGGGATGCTGTAAACCCTGACCTGTCCCTGTTTAAACTCGGGTGCGATGATGTTCCCCAAACTATCGAGGAAGATGCAGATTCCGGGGAAATATCCCATTGAAGTGAATCCTGCCTGTTAGCACGGAAGCGAAGGTCAATTCCACCAAGGTTGAGCCATCGGCAGGTTCACCCGGATTTTGCCGTTCCAGGTCAGCGATATTTCTCCCATGGTAGGGAACAAATCGACCACCAGGCTGTCTGTCAGTGCAGGGTAGGGTATTGAGGTAGTTCTGGCAGGTGACCAAGTTATGGTCGTACGAGAGTCGCGCCTGAAGGAATGTACATGGCTGAAGTTGTTGGCCAGCAACGGTAACACGCCACATTGCCCAGGCAGGCAGAACCATCCCCGGCAATGGCCTGAAGGCGGACCATGGTTAAGTTGTTGACAGTAACTGTGAATACAGTATCGCAGCCAAACGGATCGGTAACTGAACAAGTATAGTTTCCGGCAGAAAGCTGTCCAAAATACCCGTTATTGATTTGTGTTATCCCTGAAACGGTGTAATACAAGGAATCTCCTGATCCGGTAGCCAGAATGGTAATACTTCCATCAGCCTGGGTTCCGGTTTCATACTGAGCGACAACATTTGTCACAACAGGGCCATCCATCTGATCAATGGTTAGCGGATTATGATCATAAACTTTCTGGCAGGGCTGATTGGTATCAGTCACCATAACTTTTACGCGGTAATTACCTTGCGGTAGATTCGTAAACCGGCCCAGGTTCAGAAAATAGTTTTGACCGTTATCAATGGAATACTTCAACATGGAGGCAAGACCTGTCGTTGCCACTACTGTGATGGCTCCGTCATGTTGCCCGCAATGGGATTCCGACACAATGACAGTATGCAATAAGTACATCGCCTATATCGTTGATAGTGTAATTTATTGTTGGCCAGTCACAGCCGTTTCCGTCGGAAAGTACTAATGTATAGTTGTCAACAGGTAAATGGTAGAGATCGATTGTATCCCCCACTGATTGGTTGCTGCCATTTTTCCACTCAACAATTAACGGAGCTGTACCGATTACAGTCAGCCCTGTGATGGCTCCCGTACTCCCGCCACAGGTTGTTGGCGAAAGCACAAGGTCTGTTTCATCGATCATTGGTGGAGGAAAGCTCTTTACATGAATGGTATCACTATTAGCGCATCCTTTAGTGTCAAGAACACGTACCCAATACAAACCGGTATCCGGAACTATCACCGAAACGGAATTCTCGCCAGTACTCCATAAATAGGAGGAAAAGCCGGCATTCGCCTCCACCAGTACATCTGTTTTTGGACATGCTGTCTTGTCGGCTCCAAGATTCACCGCTGGCAGGGGAGCAATCCTTACGAGGCGGGTTGCTGTTTCCTGGTGTCCGTTCAGGTAAAAAGCCGTGGTGGTAACATGAAAGAAGCCTGTATCTGAAAAAACATGGACCGGGTTTATCGAATCGCTGAAGTTATGGGCTCCCGACCCCGGATCATCGAAATCCCATGCAATACTATCGGGAGCAGGATTGAATCGTGAAGTAAAATATGTAGGACTTCCCAGGCATTCACCGGCAAAAACAAATCGGGCAAAATAGGATTGAATGAATGTAGGAAGTCCATTGCTGCACCGGCCTTTTACCAGAGGAATTGCGGAAAATTGAAAACCACAGGCAGCACCTTTTTGGGAAGGATTTGAAATGACAGAAAGGAATTTAGATGTATCGGGTCCCATGGGCTGGGTAATATAGATTTTTCCATCCGGCGCCAGTTGCATCTGATAAAAATTTCCGATTTGAGATGAATGTGAATAAACCTGGTATCTGCTATTCTGAAAAGTTACGGGATCTGATAAATAGGACATATCATACTGCTCAATGGTAGTACCATATAGATCACATGAGAGGTAGAGAAATTCAGAATTTGCAGAAAACTCTGCTCCATGATTGATTCCATTTGAGTTGAAAAGGAAAACCGGTGTCATTGTGCCGGTATAAGCATTCATTTCATATAATTCCGTTAATGAGATACCTGCATGCCAACCACTTGGCCCGTAAACATAATATCTACCATCAGGAGAAGCTTTGGAGGTTCCTGCCTGGCCATTAAAGCTGAAGTTATACAGACAAGGAGAAACCACGGGTGTTTGGTGAACACCGGAATGATCCACAAGATAAGCCAGTATCTTATTGTTCACCGAAAAGCTTCTCACAAATACCCAGAATCCTTCCTGGTTAGCACAGGCAACAGCAGTAATAACCTCCATTGCTGAATCAGCGCCCGGCAACGGGATGTTTTTCTGCCAGGGCAGAACAGCTCCCAGTCCACCATCCAGCGACAGGTCGATCACTGAATAATACGCTCCAAAAATGAGAGGTGTGGTATGCGTTCCTCCAACCGTGAAAATATAATACAGATGATCGGAACCTGGAGCCTTAAGACCAAGTGCGGCCTGTGTGGCACTTTCGTCGGCATTCAGCCCTGTGCCATTCAGCATTTCCTGGTGGTTCCTGTTCCAGATAGTACCACCGTTGGAATAAAAGAGCAGGTTGCCGGCAGAGTCGGATAAGGATGTACATCCTGCACCTGCATACATTTTACTGTCGGAAAGTGATACAGGAGAACCCGTGCTGAAGTTCAGGGCGGCATGATTCCCGAAATACCAGTTAAATGCCTCCCCTTGCGCCGAAACCTTTAATGACAGGAGTGCAAGAAAAAGAAATATAGAAATTAGAACTTTCATTTCTGCCGAAATACTTTATCAGGTAAAGTTACCTATTATCTGTTTAATTTATCCATCTAATGCCTTAAAAGTCACAGGTCTATCTTGATTATTTTATTGTTTGAAGTTTAAATATCAGGTCTTTTGTATTTGGGTTTATTTTTGAAAAAGCAAACCATTTCTTTCCCAAATCTTTCAGGGATGCCCCGATATGATACAATTCGACTTCATCTATGAGCAGAAACCGGTCGTGTGAACTTTCCAGTTTCCTGAATTCAACCGGATCATACTGCTGATTGTGCTTTTGAAGATCCAGCATTATTGTTTTGTTTGGCCTTGTATAGATGAGTGCTTTTACACCTTGTTTGCGTTTGGTTAGTAAAAGCAAGACACTTTCATCTATGTAATTATCAATCAGAATAATGGAGTACTTAGCTGAGCGTATCAGGTCTGAAACAAATACATAGGCATCGAAGATCTGGCCATCGAAGAAAATTCCATTTCTCAGGTTTTGGCTCATGTTTTTCCAATGCCTGGAATACCTGGCTGAATTCCCGGTCCGTTTCCGTTTGTTTGCTTTCCAGGATATCCATGCGCTGAAAAAGATCTGTATTTGCCTGAATGAACTTCCGCATTTCAATGAAAGCATTCATGATCCGGATACTCACCTTCACAGCAGTCTCACTTCGTAATATTGCTGACAACATGGCCACTCCCTGCTCGGTAAAAGCATAAGGCAGGTATTTTCTATGTTTACCACTTTTTTTCATTTTCTTCTAAACCAGCATTATCAAATGGAGTTTTTAAGATCGCAAATTGCGACCTTAAAACTCAAATTAATCCCTGGTCAGTTGGCGCATAAACTGTTCAGGAAATCGTTCGCCATTGTTTCCGTTTTACCTGTTCAAACGAAACGCTCAGTTCAACTCCACACAATTCTGCCAGATGACTGTCGAGCATCACCTGTTTGTCCCTGATCGTGAAAATGCGGTTTTCAATTTCCTGGTTGAATAACTCATTTGATGA
>JADJGZ010000042.1 GCA_016707785.1 Bacteroidales bacterium
TTCTCCGCCTGAGGCGGATCGTCCCCGCTACTATTTTTTATCAATTTTTTAAATTATGGAATATTGTGTCTACATTCTCTATTCTGAGAAATTCAACAAAATTTACATTGGCTGCACCTCAAACCTGATCGAGAGATTCAAATCTCATAATGAGTTAGGAAGTAAAGGCTGGACAATAAAATTTCGGCCATGGAAGGTTATTTATTGTGAATTTACCAGCCAAAAGCTAATTGCTTTAACAAGAGAAAAGCAATTGAAAGGTGGAAAGGGTCGTGAATGGATAAAATCAAAAATGGAGATGGAATATACTAGAGTTGGATTCATATCCAACTCAGACTGATTGTCACTGCTAATATTTATTTATCAATTTAAATAAAAATAGAATTTTGTTTCTACATTCTCTATTCTGAGAAATTCAACAAAATTTACATTGGCTGCACTTCAAACCTGATCGAGAGATTCAAATCTCATAATGAGTTAGGAAGTAAGGGTTGGACCATTAGATTCCGCATTAGGAAGATCATTTATTGCGGATATACCGACCAAAAGCTTATGGATTGGGTGTTTAAGCAATGGGTAAAACTTCTAATCTGTCTCTCTAAAACTAAGTGGCTTATTTAACATCACCAATTAATTTCCCCAGGTCTCCAACCATTTCTAATCCTGCAATAGAGGTGCTATCACTAAACAGGATGTTTCCTTCATGATCCATGATCTTTAATTTCAACCTTGCATCAATACTTTCGGGAATGCGGCGATCCATTGACCCAAGAACAGGAGCTTGTAACAAACCGCTATTAGTTCGGATGGCCTCAATAATATAGGTATACTTCTTATCCCGTATATTGATGGATAGGCTGTCAGTACCGTGGTTGAGTATTTTCAACCTCGCATGGGTATAGGTAGCAAACCGAAATATTGTACTATCCTGTGAGAAGAAACCCAGGAATCCTGTGAAAGTCCCACCAAGCCAGGGAATGGTTGCCACTGATAGCATAAAGGAGGCGCTCTTTTGATTGAAATTATTGGACTGCATCCAAATCCAGGCTGAAGGCATGGAACTTCCCCAATCCTTTTCGATATAGCCTTTCCCTTTGTTAAAAAGGATATCCTTGTTATTCAAACGGATGCTGCCCTCCAATTCATGATTTAGGCTTACTACCCCATGATAACACTGCATAAATGGAACGAACCGGTACCAGCCCATAATTCCTGCATTCAGTATTTTTTTTTCGGGTAGTTCAAGCCGGTTTGCAAAATGAACTTCTCCTTGAAGGTGGTCCTCCAGGTCAAGAATAATTTTTTCACTGGAGAAGTAGTTTTTCCCTATCCTTATCGCAAATTCTTCTCCTGAAAAGTAGAAATCTTCTATTGGAAAGGTATAATAGGAAGTTTTGGCTGTTTTCCCATCAATTACCTGGATGAATGCATGTTGGTCCAGGCCTGAAGAAGATAGGGATATTCCTGGTATAATGGAAAGAATTGAGGCTCCATCTTCTGAAACCATCTTAAAATACCAGCCTTCAAAATATTGCTTATGACGGGCATTCCCCTGGAACATCTCCGGGTGTTTCATTTTCTTCGAAAAATACCCTGATAGTCTTTTATGTCTGCTAAACTGAACTTCATTTTTTAAATCCTGAGCCACTACCGGTATACCCGTAAGCAATAAATAAAGGGAAAATACAATCGTCAGATTTCTCATTTTCCGGGGAATCATGTTAGGATTCAATGAGTTTCATGGATAGAGTGAATGTGTTGATATGCTTAATCATCAAACACTGTCGGAGTGCCTGATTCAATTAACAGGCAGGCAGGGAAGAAGGTTTTAAAAGCACAATAATTTTCTCACTTAAGAAAATGAGACTGCTAAAATGAAAGGAAGATTGTATAGATATCCGGACTTCCTGTTAAATTTCAGGGACTCGGTCGTCTTCATCCTGAATCAGGGTAGCATCCTTTAGTACATCATTTACAAGTTGTTTAAGCTCTGTAATGATAATGAGTTCACTACTCCCCATATCAGGATCATTGGTCAGAAGATCATGAAGCCTTTTATACTCTTTATTTAAGCGATCATTGGCAGTTTTGTAGAAGTAACCCAGGAAATTCTCATTATAATCTTTAAACAGGCCATACAGGTATTTCAGGTATTCCTTCCTGTTGGATTGCTGGATATATACATTGAGGAATGCCTGATAGTCTTTTTCTGTCAGTATACGTCCGCTGGCGGCTTCCTGGTCAGTTGAAGTCATAGGTGTAGATTTTCGTATGCTGATTATATTTCACCTTTTTTAGAGTGAACTTTCCTTCCCCATCTTACAAGTACTTCCTGAACATCTTTGAAACGGATTGGTTTTGATAAATAATCAACCATACCAGCATCAAGGAATCGTTCGCGGTCACCTGGCATTGCATTGGCGGTAATCGCAATGATATAAGGTCTTTCATCATCTTTATACAGATCATGAATAGCGGCAGTGGCTTCCATCCCATTCATAATAGGCATCTGAACATCCATCAGAATGATGTCATACTTTTTGGTTTCCATCATGTCTAATACTTTCCTGCCATTATCTACTGAATCGATGTTATACCCCATTTTCCTCATCAGGGTTATGACCAGTTCCTGGTTGGTATAATTATCTTCAGCAAGTAATATGCTTAGAGGGAGTTTATCGGATAATTTCTTATCGAAATTATGATCTGCCTCAAGTTTCTTACGGTTACGGGCTTCTGCTATTACACTGAGTACCAGGTCGAACAACTCGGCGAGTTTGACTGGTTTTGTCAGCTGGGCATCAAATAAATCTGGAGGTAGGTTGCTTATTTTCCCTACCGAAGAAACAAGCACAAATGGAATGTCACCTTTAAAAGGAATAGTCCTGACGGCTTTGGCAAAATCAACTCCGGTCATATCCGGGAGTTGCATGTCTATAATACCGAGGTCAAAATAATTATCTTCACTTTCAATGACTTTCAATGCTTCTTTAGCAGAGGCGGCATTGTAGGCTTTCATCCCCCAGGAGTCGAACTGTACAGAGAAGATCTGTCGGGTAGTAGCATCACTATCCACTACCAAAACCCTGTTATTTCTTAATTCCGGAATTTGTCCCCTGATGTATAACTTCGTTGTAGGTGTTTCAGCAATGCGGAGTTTAGCGGTAAAGAAAAATACAGAACCTTTTCCGGGAGTGCTTTCGGCCCAGATCTTTCCACCCATTAGTCCAACAACGTGCCTGGCAATAGCTAATCCTAACCCGGTTCCGCCATATCTCCTGTTTGAAAATGATTCACCTTGTGTAAAAGCTTCAAAAATCTGGGTAAGTTTATCTTTGGCAATCCCAATACCACTATCTTTTACAGAGAATAAAATCTCACAGTACTCTTTAGTTTCGGTGCCTTTTTCAGCTGAAATGAAGATTTCACCTTCATCCGTGAATTTAATGGCGTTATTTACAAGGTTACCAATCACCTGGCGCAGCCTTTTCATGTCACCGACAAGATAGGGTGGTACATCAGGTTGCAACATATAAAGCAGGTCAACCCCTTTATCTATGGCTTTTTGTGCATATACATCCAGTGATTCTTCAATACACCTGCGGAGTTCAAATGAGTTCTCATCAAGCGTGAGCTTATCAGACTCGATTTTTGAGAAATCAAGAATGTCGTTGATGATCCCCATCAGGTTATCAGCACTTACCCGTAAAGTTTCAAGATAATTATGCTGTTCAGGTGTAAGCTTGGTATCCATTAACAGGCTTGTCATACCTACTACTCCATTCATAGGAGTCCTGATTTCATGACTCATCATCGACAAGAAGTCACTCTTGATACGATTGGCTTTTTCTGCTTCTGCCTTTATCTCATCAGCCTTGATTTCAAGTTCTTTAAACTCTTGAATTTTACGCTCATCAGCCTGCAAAGCTAGATTCTCAACTTTCAGTCTCTCAATCTCCTGCTGTAAGCGGGAAATGTCATTCATATCAGATGTCATGCAACAAAAATTGGCGATTATTTAAGCAAATATAAGAATTAAAATGTAAACCAACAGTTTCAACATTTGGAGTAAAGCTATGGAATTTTCGGTGAAAAAATACAAACGCCTACACTTTATTGGCATTTAGAGGTTGTTAACATTTAAAGAACAAATCATACAGGCTCAAAGTTGAGGTGATTTAAAGTATATAAAATAAAAAAAACTGCCCTGGTTAG
Source organism: Bacteroidales bacterium (assembly GCA_016707785.1). NCBI lineage: Bacteria > Pseudomonadati > Bacteroidota > Bacteroidia > Bacteroidales > Bacteroidales bacterium. The sequence continues at coordinate 4,216 of JADJGZ010000042.1, forward strand.
AAGGCAGTTTTTAATTAACAGAGATTCCTCGAATCGAATAGTATCTGGATTAATGATTGTATTCAGCAAGAATATCTTTCACGCCTTCGGGTGCAACCCTTCCAAATACTTTCTCACCTACCATTACAACAGGTGCTAATCCACAGGCTCCGACACACCGCAGGCAACTCAGGGAGAATTTCCCGTCAGGTGTTGTTTCACCCACTTTTACGCTGAGCAATCTCTTGAATTCATCCAGCACTTTTTCTGCACCCCTTACATAACATGCTGTTCCCATGCAGATGCTGATAGGGTTTTCACCCCTTGGCAGCATGGTAAAGAAGGAATAAAATGTTACTACTCCGTAAACATGTGCAACTGAAGTATTCAGATGTTTTGCGATAACTTCCTGCACCTCGGCAGGGAGATAGCCAAACAGATGTTGGGCTTTGTGAAGAACATTTATGAGTTCTCCTTTGTCATTATTGAATTCCTGGCAGATAGCCTGCAACTGATCCAATTTTTCCTGGTTGAGCTTTATATTTATGCTTGCCATAATAATTTCTACTTTTTATTGATTAAGCATGACCTCCGAATGTATTATTCGATTTCAACAGAATTGCTTTTGTCGAAATAATGGGTGTGCAGCAGATGATGTGATTTATGTCCGCAGGGTTTACCTAAGAATTCTTCATATAATTTCAGGATGAAAGGATTCTCATGTGATTTACGAATAGGTTTTGCCGTGTCTTCCCTGTAGATAGCTGCAGTACGTGCCTTTAGAATGGATGAATCACCATGGTGAAGGGGTTGGCCGCCTCCGCCGATACATCCTCCAGGGCATGCCATGATCTCGATAGCATGGAAATCAGCTTTTCCTTCCCTGATCTCTTCAAGCAGTCGCCGAGCATTTCCCAACCCATGAGCTATACCAATTTTAATAGGGGTGCCGTCAAAATCAACAGTCGCTTTACGGACCCATTCCATTCCACGAAGTTGTTCAAAATCTACTTTTTCAAGTTTCTTTCCTGTAAATACTTCGTAAGCGGTTCGTGTAGCAGCTTCAATTACACCACCAGTTACTCCGAAGATAACACTGGCTCCTGTAGATTCCCCCATAGGTTTGTCGAAATCTTCATCGGCAAGACCCTTGAAGTCAATATTGGCTTGTTTAATCAGGTGAGCCAGTTCTCTTGTTGACAAAGCAAAATCAACATCAGGATTTCCATCTACTTTGAATTCTTCCCTGGAGCATTCATATTTCTTGGCCAGGCAGGGCATAATCGATACCACTACCATGTTCTCGCGTTTGATGCCCAGTTTATCTGCAAAATAGGTTTTTGCAATAGAACCAAACATCTGCTGAGGAGAACGGGCAGTGGAGGGAATGTCAAGCATGTCGGGGAACTGATGCTCAAAGAAATTAACCCAGCCAGGACAACAGGATGTCAGGATAGGTAATTTCACGGTTTTATCACCGGCCAGGTGTCTTGAAAGCCTGTCGAGAAGTTCTGTGCCTTCTTCCATGATGGTTAAATCGGCAGCAAAATCTGTATCAAAAACAAAATCAAAGCCCAGGTTTCTTAAGGCAGCAGCCATTTTGCCAGTCACTAATGTACCGGCTTCCATCCCAAATTCTTCGCCAAGAGCAGCGCGTACTGCGGGTGCAGTCTGAACAATTACCGTTTTTGATGGATCTGCCAATGCACGGATCACTTTATTGGTATGATCGACTTCGGTAAGGGCGCCGGTTGGACAAACAGCTACACACTGACCGCAATAAGTGCAGGTACTGTGATCAAGGTTCATTTCGAAAGCAGGGGCTACAACAGCCATGAAACCTCTGTTTACAGCAGAAAGAACACCAACTGTCTGAACATCATTGCACATCATCTCACAACGACGGCACATGATGCATTTATCGACATCCCTGATGATAGCCGGGGAGGTGTCTTCGCGATAGGTCGATTGTTCCCCCTGGTAACGTATTTGCCTTATCCCCATTTCCTGGGCAAGGGTTTGCAAATCGCAACTCCCACTTTTTGGGCAGATGAGGCAATCTGTTGGATGGTCGCTAAGGATGAGTTCGAGTACGGTCTTTCTCGAATTGAGAACCCTGATATTATGGGTGTTAACTTCCATCCCCTCCATGCATTCAGTGACACAGGCAGGAGCAAGGTTTTTTCTCCCTTTAACTTCAACTACACATACTCTGCATCCTGCAGGCTTATTTGTAATATTAAGGTCATGAAGATGCAAATAGCATAAGGTTGGAATGTTAATACCGACTTTTTTAGCTGCATCCAGGATGGTTGTTCCTTTTTCAACCTCAATAACTTTATGATCAATTGTTACTTTTATCATTTCCATGGTTCGTTCCTCTTAATTATTTAATGAGCACGGCATTGAACTTGCATTTTTCGAGACAGGCTCCGCACTTGATACATACTGCCTGATCGATGAAATGAATACCTTTCCTTTCACCGGAGATGGCATTCACAGGGCAATTGCGTGCACATGCTGTACATCCTACGCAGTTTTCTTCTTCAATTATATACTGCAGCAAGGCTTTACACTGACCACTTGGGCACTTTTTGTCAATGACGTGTGCAATATATTCTTCATAGAAATTTTCCATCGTGGAAAGAACCGGGTTAGGTGATGTCTGGCCTAATCCGCATAGTGAGGTGTCTTTAATGACCTGGCTCAGGTTCCGGAGGTTTTCCAGATCTTCCATAGTGCCATTGCCTTTACAGATTTTTTCAAGAATTTCGATTAACCTCTTGTTGCCAATCCGGCAAGGAGCGCATTTTCCACAGGATTCTTCAACGGTGAAATCAAGATAGAATTTAGCGATAGAAACCATACAATCATCTTCGTCCATCACGATCATACCTCCTGATCCCATCATTGAACCTGCACTGATCAGGTTATCATAATCAATAGGAGTATCAAGATGCTTATGGGTAAGACATCCACCTGAAGGTCCTCCGGTCTGGACTGCCTTGAATTTTTTCCCATCCTTGATTCCACCGCCAATCTCAAAAATGACATCCCTGAGGGTAATTCCCATTGGAACTTCAATAAGACCCACATTGTTGATCTTACCTGCTAATGCAAATACTTTGGTTCCGTGTGATTTTTCAGTACCAATTGAAGCAAACCATTCAGGTCCCCTGTTAATGATCACCGGGACATTGGCAAAGGTTTCCACATTGTTTACATTGGTGGGTTTGCCAAGGTATCCTGAAACTGACGGGAACGGTGGTTTCATCGTTGGTTCACCGCGGAATCCTTCCATCGAATGAATCAAAGCAGTCTCTTCTCCGCAAACAAAAGCACCTGCACCATATCGTAATTCAATATCGAATTCGAAATGGGTGCCTAATATATTTTTGCCCAGTAATCCATATTCCCGGGCTTGATTGATGGCAATTTTCAGGCGTTCGATGGCCAGAGGATATTCAGCCCTGATATAAACCAACCCTTTGGATGCCTCAATGCAATAACCGCATATAGCCATGGCTTCAATAACGGAATGAGGGTCACCTTCAAGAATGGAGCGGTCCATAAATGCTCCCGGGTCTCCTTCGTCAGCATTGCAGACAACATATTTCTGATCAGCAACTGATTTGCGGGTAATTTCCCATTTCAACCCGGCTGGGAATCCTCCACCCCCACGGCCTCTTAGTCCGCTCTTTTTTATCTGGTCGATAACTTCTTCCGGTTTGAATTCAGTCAGGCATTTTCCAAGGGCCTGGTAACCATCGCGGCTTATATATTCATCAATATTTTCAGGATCAATGAAACCACAATTCCTGAGTGCAATCCTGAGCTGTTTCCGATAGAATCCCATATGCTTTGAATCCTCCACCTTTTCATCAGTTTCAGGATTCACATAAAGAAGACGCTGTACTTTACGGCCTTTGATCACATGTTCTTCAATGATTTCAATGGCATCAGCCGGCGTTACCTGGGTATAGAAAGTATTGTCAGGCATCACTTTTACAATCGGTCCCTTTTCACAGAAACCGAAGCATCCGGTAGTAATCACCTGAACTTCATTCTCCAGCCCTTTATTTACCAAAGCTGTTTTGAGTTCATGAAATAAGGCTTCGCTCTCAGAGGCCCTGCAACCGGTACCCCCACAGACGAGCAAATGCATTTTGAATTTTGTCATTTCTAAATCCTCCTTGTTTTACTTGTCGTCAATAGATTCGTAATTCACAGGAATGATACCCTCCACGAGTTCACCATTCTTGATATATTTTTCGATAATCTGGTCAGCCTTCTTATTATCAACATATCCGAATACAATAGCCTCCTTACCAGGTAAAGTCACTTCAATGGTGGGCTCGGCATAGCAATATCCCATACAACCGGTCTGGGTAATTACTGAGGCAATATTCCTCTTTTCCAATTCTGTGATCATGTAATCCATGACCGTTTTGGCACCGGAAGCAATGCCACAGGTAGCCATGGCTACACGAATCTGGACCAGTTTTTCCGGATTATCGCTTCGTTCCCTCAACAGCATTTTTGATTGAACGGCGGATTTGATTTTTCTTAAATCATCCAACGATTTGATAGTTGTCATTTTTTTTAATTTAGGTTTATATGTTTTAGATCTTTTCAGATATAATATTTCTATTGAGTAAGGGTTGCAAATTTTCAAACAGCATTTCCTTCAGGAATCTTCTGACATCAGGTTCATTGATGGGTATATCACCCAGAATTTCCTTAATGGTCTTTGTACTCATTTCATAACTGCCATGTTTTGTGGAATAACTGAATGAAAAGTCTTTTTCTGGATTGGCACTGATGAGAAGAGTTATTACACCTGCCAGGTCACCTTCCGGCAAAAGATCGATATGACTCAATTTAGAATTCGAAATTACCTTTGTTCCGACTCCTTTCTCAGAACTGATCTCGAATTTACCTTCCGTTCGTTCTGTATTCTGTTTTAATAAAGGAATTCCAAGCCCGACTTTCCTTGTAGTTCTTGATGTAAAGAAAGGATCCATCGCTTTTTCAAGGGTGATAGGATCCATTCCCGATCCATTATCTTCAATTTCCAGAGAGTAACTATCTTTTCCTTCATCTACCCTGATATGGATAGAAATGTGATCAGCCCCGGCACGAAGGGAATTCTGCACTATATCCAGTATATGTAAGGAAAGATCTTTCATTTACTTACGGGATTAACAGTTTTGCTGGTTTTCAATGCCAACCTGAAGTCCTCAAATTCAGGTTGTTCCATGGTTAACATTGTAAATATTTCTCCAATTTCTTCCAATGAATGAGCATCTGAATTTCTTATGATGAATAGGTCTTCAAATCCTTTCAAATAAGAGAACATTTCTGCGGTTGTACTGTGTTTTGAGATTTCAAAAGCATCTGGGACAAGGTTTTTTGGTATGAAACCTAACTGACTGATGAGACTGTAGCGGTTTTTGTCGATGTGAGCCGGTATAAAAATGCCTCCAAGTGAATGAACGTGCCTTTCAACCTGTTCAACCGATTGATCAATGGCTGTAATTAAAAGGCGTTCTTCCTGCCAGAGTATCTGTTCGTTTTCATCCACCACGACCTGGTATCCAAAGACAGATGGATCATTAGGGATATTGGGAAGATGAAAATCAAGGTATTCCTGCATTTTATCCAGTTGATTATCTGTTTCAAAGTAGGCCAGGCAGTGAATTTCTTCTTTAGTGGTGATTTCAACCCCCATGAAAAGAGTAATGCCTAATGGTTGTGCAAGTTGTTTGACGAGTTTACAATGATGCGTACTGTTATGATCGGTGATTCCAATTATTTTAAGCCCTTTATCAAGTGCCTCTTTTACAATATTCTTAGGGCTCATCTCCAGGCCAGCGCAAGGAGAAAGAACCGTATGAATATGCAGATCAGCCTTGTAAAGGTTCATTGTTATTTGGTTAGCAAGTTATAAAGTTTTCCTGATATAATAAAGGCAGAATCATATGTTCCAAGAACCGGTATTCCTTCTTCATTCGCCTGGGTAAGCATGTCTTCGTCCGGCTCAAATCCTTTGACCAGGATAATGGCTGCAAGGTCTTTCAGAGAGGCCACAGCAAGTACATTCTTATGTGTTTGAAGGGTAATCCAAACCTGCTGACTGGCAGCAAAACCCATAACATCACTGAGTAAGTCACTGGTATAACCTCCGTTAGCTTCACCGGATAAGCCGGCAATCCCTCCAAAAATGGTGAGATTCAATTCTTTTGCTATATCTTCTACTTTCATGGCAACTATAGATTAAAATTTGTCATTTCCCCATATTTCCTTGAGAATCTGTAATGATTCTTCAGGGGTAAGTTCGCCAGTATGTTCACGGCTTTTCTGAACAAAAATGCATTGACGAATACTGGCTTCACCCTGAACTATATCATTGGCGAAGGCCTGGCAATTGGGAGATCCGCAGGCTCCGCAATCTGTTTTCGGGAGAACCTGCATAAGCATTTGAACTTTATCCATCTTTCTCATGGCTTCTGCCATATCCTCATCCAACTTCATCATTGACCGTGGTTTAATCTCTTTGATGAAGATCCTGCGTTGAAGATACTCTTCATACTGATGGATTCCGACAACTGTATTATTGTCAATTGATTCAATTTCAGGTTGTTTTTTTCGAAGCCTTTCAGTAATCAGAAAGCGGTTGGTGGTATTTAGAGCACCCCCTGCACAACTTTCATCACAGGCCCTGAGTTCCAGGAAATCGATGTCTGAAATCTCTTCATTTTCTACCTTCTCCAGGAATTCAATAACATTATGTATTTCATCTATGGCGAGGCTACGACCAGGTATATTGTCAGCTTCACCATGAGTAAGAGTCCAGCGGACAGCATAACCAGGTAATGGCAGATTGGGAACAGGTATTTCATCATTCAACAATCCATTTTTAATGATCTTGTTGACTTTGTTATAGATGAAATCCATATTTATGACACCTGTAATCATGGAATAATCTTCTCCAACCGGACTCTTAATGGCCGCAATTTTTGCTGCACAGGGAGTGAAATAAAAGACTCCTACTTCAGCCGGATTTACCCCCTGATCGGTAAGAAGTTTACGGCAATAAAGAGCTGTTATATCAAGAGGTGGTTTCAGCAACATGATATTATTTACCAGGGAAGGGAATTTCACCTGGATTAGGCGGATGATTGCAGGGCAGAAGGATGAGATAAGAGGTTTGATTCCGGGGTTTTCCTCAGCATACTTCCTGATTTGTTCAACGAGGAGAATAGTACCAAGTTCAACTTCATAAATTTGGGTAAATCCACAAGCTAGGATCGCTCTGTAGATCTGTTCACGACTGATATTTTCAGGGAATTGGCCAATAAAAACGGCTGGAACCAGGGCTATGCGATGTTTAAAAGTGCTAATCCTGCTGAAATCATCATGATCGATATTGATTGCTTTTACCGGGCATACTTTGAAGCATTCACCACAATCCACACAGCGATTTTCGTACAGGATGGCTTTCCCTTTTCTTACTCTTATGGCTTCAGTTGGACAGACATTCATACAGTGGGAGCATCCTGTACAGAGCTCTTCACTAATCCTGAGTGCATGATGAAAATGCCTGGTTTCCATTTATTCTGATTCCTGCCCTTTTAGATAAACAATAATCTCCAACTGTGTCCCTTTGCCAACTTCACTACTAATTCTGAATTCGTCTGCATTATTTTTTATGTTCTGAAGTCCCATTCCTGCCCCGAACCCCATTTCCCTAACCTTTGGGGAAGCTGTAGAGAACCCTGCCTTCATTGCTTTCTGGATATCAGGTATCCCGGGACCTTTATCTTCGAGCCTTATTTGAACTTTCTCGATGTCAACATAAACCCTGATGATGCCTTCGAATGCATGTGCAACAATATTTACTTCAGCTTCATACAATGCCACAACGATCCTTCTGATGATAGCAGGATCCACATTTAACTGTTTTAATACCTTCTTAAACTGGCTGGAGGCTGTTCCTGCCTTTGTAAAATTTCCGCCTTCAACCGGGTATTCGAAATGCATTGACCGATGGTATTAATAAACGGGTTTCAATCCTGCATTGTAAAGTAACCCACATGATCTGAACATGGAGTAACTGCATTCAAGCATCACCATTCCGTTTTCTTCTGCTAAACGCAGCATTTCAGGATCTGCTTTTTTATCTCTGACGAGAACAATATTTGTGATATCAGCCATCTCAGAGGTTCTAATGGTTTGAATATTGGTCAGCCCTGTAAGCAACAAGAGGTTGGCACTATCCAGGGTAAGTACGTCACTCATCAGATCGGAAGCAAATACATGGGAAATCTCCCTCTGAAGATGTTCTTTCCCGCATATGACTTTTGCATCAAGTATTACTGCAATTTCTGAAAGCTTCATTGATTTTTCCTCCACTTTGTTTCCTAACTATTCATTTTTCCAGCCAACTAAATGTTGGTAAGACCTTTGAATTTTCCACTGCAAAAGTAATCCACATTCAACTCCCAAACAAGTTATTTGTTATTAATTTCACAATGTGAATCAAATAACAATCAATTTAGATAAAGTCTAAATAAGTAAGGGTTGGAGTGGGTCCAAAAGCAAAAAGAGCCGGATAATTCCGACTCTTTTTACTGAGTCCTAGTGTTGTTTGGAGGGGGGGCTTGCTTTTGCAGCTTTTGCATTTTTAAATTTTACTTATCACTAGTACCTCTTTCTGACTTTGTAATGAGTATGAAGCAATTCATGCGACTTATGTCCGAGTGGAGTTCCCAGGTAATCCGTATAGACTTCTGTGACTTCCGGATTTTCATGCGATTTTCGCAGACTCTTACCCATGTCTTCTGCATAGATGGCTTCAGTTCTCTTTCGGCGAATTTCAGGGGATGTAGGGATTGGCTGACCCCCACCTCCGATGCAACCACCAGGGCATCCCATGATTTCAATGAAATGATAGTTGGCTTCACCTCTCTTGATGGCTTCCATCAATTTTTTGGCATTGGCTAATCCATGTGCGACCGCAACATTAAGTTCAACCCCTTCAAGGAAATTCCATGCTGGAACCGTATTCTTGATTTTAATAGATGCTTCCTTCACGCCTTCAATACCCCTGACCGGTTTGATGTTCAGGTTGGTAAAGGGAACCTCATGACCGGTAACAATTTCATAAGCAGTACGTAAGGCTGCTTCCATTACACCTCCGGTAGCTCCGAAAATTACAGCTGCTCCGGTAGATTCACCCAATATACTGTCATAATTATCATCTTCCAGTTTATCGAAATCAATACCGGCTTGTTTCACCATCATGGCTAATTCGCGGGTTGTAAGAACATAATCTACATCTTTGAATCCACTGTCTCTCATTTCCGGACGATTGCACTCAAATTTTTTGGCGGTGCATGGCATGATAGAGACAACGATCATATTTTCTGCTTTGATATTGATCTTATCGGCATAATATGTTTTTGCAAGTGCGCCAAACATCTGCTGTGGTGATTTGCAACTGGAAAGGTTATCAAGCAACTCAGGGAACATATGTTCCTGGAATTTAATCCATCCTGGTGAGCAGGAAGTCATCATTGGAAGTTTCACGGTTTCATCCTTGTCAACGATTGCTTTTTTCAAACGGGTCAGGAGTTCAGTCCCTTCTTCCATAATGGTGAGGTCAGCAGTGAAATCTGTATCCAACACTTTATTGAATCCCATTTTTTTCAATGCTGAAACCATTTTTCCTGTTACCCTTGTCCCGGTTTCAACTTCCAGATCTTCACCCAATGCTACGCGTGTGGCTGGGGCAGTCTGAACAACGACAAACTTCCTTGGATCATAAATAGCATTCCAAACTTCCTCGATGTAATTACGTTCAGTGAGGGCACCAGTCGGGCAACGGTTAATACACTGTCCGCAGTTGGTGCAAACTACATCATTCATTGGTTTATTAAGGAAAGTGCTGATGGACTGGTGGTTGCCTTTATGAACTACAGCCAGGGCGCTAACAGCCTGGAGTTCTGCACAGGTTCTTACACAACGCTGACAGCGGATACATTTGCTATTATCCTTCACAATGGAGGGGGATGATATATCCTGGATTTTATCTTTGGCTTTCACCAAATCCAGGAAAACATGATCACCGATCCTGTATTCACTGGCTAATTCCTGCAATTCACAATGTCCGTTCTTAAAACATTTGGTACAGTCGCTATTATGTTCTGACAGCAATAGTTCAACCACATGTTTACGGGCAATTCGCACCTTTTCCGAATTGGTGAAGACTTCCATTCCTTCTGAAACAGGGGTTGCGCAGGAAGCGGAGAGCAAACGTGCTCCTTTTACTTCAACGACACAAACCCTGCAATTACCGGCAACGCTCAGGTCGGGGTGGTTACAGAGGGTCGGAATTCTGAAATTCAGTCGTTTAGCCGCATCCAGAATGGTAGTGCCTTCTTCAACGGATATCGGTATATTATTGATTTTTAGATTTACCATATATTTACTCATGGCGGGTTCTCCTTTTCTTTAGATGTTCAAATGATTAGTAAATGATCTCTTCCTTGAAGTTGTCAACAATCGAGATGAATGGATTTGCCACTGACTGGCCCAGTCCGCACTTAGCGGCAATTTTCATGGTTAAAGTCAGTTTTTTCAGATCTTCGAGGTAGGTAGGAGATTTTTCACCTTTCTTGACGGCTTCGATTCCTTTAAGGAGTTGCTGGCATCCTACGCGGCATGGTGTGCATTGTCCGCATGATTCTTCAGTGAAGAATTCAAGGTAATCGTGCAGCACATTATACATTGAACGGGTGGAGTTGAAGATCATCATGGATCCTCCGGTAGGAATACCTTCGAAGCCGATAATCGTTTCATTGAATTTTTTCCTGGGAACGCAATGTCCGGAAGCTCCTCCGATTTGAACCGCTTTGGCATCACCGTCAGCGAATTCTTCTACGAAGTCTTTCAGAGGCATACCGAGTTCCAGTTCATAAATCCCTGGGGTAGGAGTGTCACCTGAAACAGAAAATACTTTAGAACCGCGTGAATCGAATGTTCCGAAAGACTTGAATTTTTCGGAGCCCATCCTGCAAATTTCGCAAGTATAGACAAGTGTTTCAACATTATTGATCACAGTTGGCTTGCCATTGTATCCTGATACGGTAGGGTAAGGAGGTTTATTCCTGGGTTCTCCGCGTTTTCCTTCCATGGATTCAAATAATGCACTCTCTTCACCACAAACATAAGCCCCACTTCCGGACCTCAGGTAAATAGTGAAATCTGATTTTCGTTCAGCGAGTTGCTGGTTGAAGAGATCCACTTTTTTCTGCAGACTTTTAAGTAAGAAATTATATTCACCCCTCACATAAATATAACCTTCCCTGGCGCCAATCACATATGCGCAAATAGCCATCCCGGTGAATACTTTTTCCGGGACCCTGTCGAGGATTTCCCTATCCTTAAAAGTTCCGGGTTCTCCTTCATCTGCATTGCAGATCACATATTTTGCATCGGAATCTTCATTCCTGGTAAATTTCCATTTTAAACCAGTAGGGAAGCCTGCACCTCCACGGCCTTTCAAACCTGAATCAATCATATCCAGGATAATGCTGTCGGCTGATTTTTTTATGGTTTTATCATAAACATCTATTGGGGTAACTTTTTCGTCCCAGCCAAAAATGATGTCAACTTTCTTAAGTTGTAATTGTTCCATTGTATATGGTTTTAACCGGTGGTCTAATTTGATTTCTTAATATATTCTTCAACGATCTCAATGGCTTTCTGAGGGGTAACTTCAGGGAAAACCTCATCATTTACCAGCATAACGGGACCTTTATGGCACCAGCCCAGGCAATTGGCTGTTAACAAGGTAAATCTCTTGTCATGTGTTGTTTCACCCACCTTCACTTTCAGTTGATCCTCCAGGACGGCAATAATTTCATCCTTATTGCGCATGTGACAGGAAATAGTTTTACAAATCCGGATGATGTTTTTACCTCTTGGAACCGTATCCAGGAAAGTATAGAAAGATGCAGTTCCGTAAACATCGGCAGCTGATAGGTCCAACTCCTTTGCAATCGCAATCATAGCTTCTTCAGAAAGAAATTTCTCCTGTGAAACTAACCCCTGTAATATTGGCATCAGGGAATTGCGATCACGACCATGCTTTTCTACAAGTTCATGAACTAAATTTTCAGTGTTTGTCATTTAGACCTCCATGATTTTTTTAATTAAAAGAATTACAATGAATTACATTGTTAAATGAATAACAATAATGAAGCAAATTTATGAATTTTCATTGTTATTAAAATAACAATACAGGTTTTTTTAGCCAGTAGTGATAATTTATAATCAATCTAAAAGAATATGAAGTAAAAGACTTGAAATTACAGGGAAATGGTACATAATTTATGATGATGAATCCTGAAAATAAAGTATTTTTATCCCTCATTCTTTTGCATGCCATACAGGTACTTCATTCAACTTTCATACGATGGTTCGTCCTATAGCGGATGGCAGATTCAGCCCAATGCCTTGACTATTCAGGCTCTTGTGGAGGATGGTTTGGGAAAACTACTCGGACAAAAAACTTCAGTGACCGGATGTGGCAGAACAGATTCAGGTGTACATGCAAAGAAGTTTTTTGCTCACTTTGATGTGGAGAATCCTGTTTCATCACCTGAACAACTGGCGTATAAATTAGACCGGTTTCTTCCTGATACTATCGGAATAGAGGCTGTAATTCCTGTTTCAGCAGGAAGTCATGCCCGCTTTAGCGCGGAATGGCGAGAATACCAATACACCATCATCCAGAAAAAGGATCCCTTCCTGATTTCAAAAGCTGCGCTAATTCCGTGGAAACTTGACCTGGATCTTATGAATAAAGGAGCCCAATCACTTATGCTTTATTCAGATTTTGAATGTTTCAGTAAAGTGAAAACCGATGTTTCTAATTTTCGTTGCAGGATTATCGCTGCTAATTGGACTCAATCAGGGCATATCCTGGTATTTCATGTCAGAGCGGACCGTTTCCTCAGGAATATGGTTAGGGCAATGGTTGGAACTTTGTTAGACTTGGGAAGAGGAAAAATCAATATGGATGATTTACATTCTATATTGGAGAGCCACGACAGAAGAAAAGCCGGAACTTCTGTTCCAGCAAAGGGTCTGGTTCTATGGGATGTAAATTACAAGGATGAAATATTTATTCAAAAAGCAGAATGGTTTTCATATGAGTGCCCTGATGAAATAGAATCCCATAATAATAACAACTCCAAGTTTCATCATGGTTCCGGCAAGGAAGCCTATGAATGAGCCAATGGCAGAACGCAGGGCAAGTTTATTATCCTGTCCATTGATGAGTTCTCCTAAGTAGGCTCCTACAAAAGGACCGATGATAATGCCAAACGGGGGGAAGAGAAAAAGTCCCAGTACCAGTCCTATGGTTGCTCCCCATGTTCCTCCTTTTGTTCCACCAAATCGTTTCGTTCCCCAAATGGGAATATAATAATCGGCCAGTACTACAATTGTGGTAACTATCGCCCATATGACCAGGAAATTCACTGAAAACGGTTCTTTCTCAGTGAATTGCAATAGCAACAAACTTCCATAGGCCAGGGGTGGACCAGGTAGTACCGGAAGCAAACATCCTGCTAATCCTGCAAGTAACAAAATGCTTCCTATAATGATCAGTGTAATATCCATTGCTAATAAATCAGAGAGTGTAAATATGTTTTCGATTTTCTGAACGGAAAATTTTCAGGGAAGTGCTATATTTGTGTGACATCAATATTACATATTTTAGAAATATCAGTCAAGATCAACACTTTTCCTGGCATTAATTTTGATAATTCTCCCACCATCCTTTCATTTCCAATCTATATGAAAAAAACACAGATTACACTAAGCACAGGCATCTCAATGCTTCTTTTCATCACATTATTTTATTCATGCAGTACCAGGAGTATTCCGATGAAATTACTGGTCCCTGCTGAGGTTACTATTCCAAAGGATGTTCAATCAATTGCGATTTTAAACCATTCTCTCCCGGCTAAACAGGAGCAGTTTATTAATATCCTTGAGGGGTTCATCACAGGAGAATCGATTCTCGCTGACCGTGAAGGTTCTTTTCAGTGCATCAGGGGAGTGGAAGCCAGGTTGAATGAATCTCCCAGAGTGAAAGCCTTTGCACTTGAAACTGATGCATACAGAGGGACAGGGACGCGCCAATTCCCGGAATTCCTTGATTGGGAGACAATTGATGCCCTTTGTGATCAATATAAAGTTGACGCTATACTCTCACTTGAAACTTTCGATTCTGATTTCGGCATCAAAAAACATACTTCTGAATACAAGGAAAAAGTGAATGGGAGGGAAGTAAAGAAAACCGAGTACCATGCAGATTTACGAATAGATGTCAATTCAGGATGGAGGTTTTATGACCGGAAAAACAGGAATATGATTGACCAGGTAAGTTTCTCTGACAGGAAAGAATGGAGTGGCAGCGGAAAAACTGAACAGGGCGCCCTTAATGATCTTCCATCAAAAAGAAGGGCTATCAATGAATCAGGCAGGTTTGCCGGTTTTCAGATGGCCAATCGCATCTCCCCCAACTGGCGGACTGAAACCCGGACTTATTTTGTGAAGGGTAATGAGGATCTCAAGGCAGCAAAAGTCCAGGTGAAATTCAATAATTGGGATGAAGCTATTAATATTTGGAAGAAACTTAGTGAAAACAAAGATCCGAAGATAGCAGGCAGGGCTTGTTATAACCTTGCTCTGGCATCTGAAATGAAAGGGAATATGGATATCGCCATTGTTTGGGCAGAAAAAGCCATGAAAGTTTACCATGTGAAGAAAGCACGCAACTATGTCGATGTACTCTATACCAGGAAAGACAATGAATTGAGATTGGATAAACAAATGAACCGATGAGAATGAACAAAAAGACAGCTAAAATGCTTGGTATATTAAAATTCATACTGATGATCATACTGCTTGGGTCGGGCTTATATGCCTGCAGCCAGAAATCAGTAGATTCAACGAAGAATAACAATAACCAGATGGAATACGAGATAAGCAAAACAGATGCTGAGTGGAAAAAGGAACTTAGTCCAACTCAGTTTGAGGTTCTTAGAAACAAAGCCACGGAAAGACCTTATACAGGCATTTATGATAAGTTTAACAAGCCTGGTACTTACTATTGTGCAGCTTGCGGTGCAGAGTTGTTCAAATCGAGTACCAAGTTTGATGCAGGTTGTGGTTGGCCTTCCTTCTACGATCCTTCAAAACCCCACCAGGTAAAAGAAATCCCTGACAACAGCCATGGTATGGTTAGGATGGAAGTGGTATGCGCCAAATGCGGAGGACACCTGGGTCATGTTTTTGACGATGGACCGGAACCTACAGGGAAACGTTATTGTATCAATTCTGTCAGTCTTGAATTCAGAACTGAATAGTAGGTTTTTACTTTGATCAACAAATTACCCAATTTCAGTGAGGTGATATTCAACCAGTCCATCGATAGGTGCTTGAATAATTCTGCCTACATGTGACCCGAATTCCTGTCCTACTTCATGCAGAAATTCCTGGTAGTGGTAAGCTACTGATCCCACGAAATGGATGGGAACACTTTGGTGATGCGGGTAACACGCTACCTGGTAGGTGAAGAATTGTCTGAAATTATGCAGGATAAGTTCCCTGATAAAGCTATGCTCGCGATTGTTATAGATGAATGTTGAGAATGATGCCAGAAATCGGCTTGGAGCAGGTTTGTTATATACCGAATCGAGGATGCTTTCCATACTCATCGGGTATTGGTCGATAAGCTTTTTTGTCAGTTCTTCAGGGAGTTCCTTATGCAGATACGCTGAAATCAGGTTTTTTCCCATAAAAGCTCCACTTCCTTCATCCCCAAAAAAGAAGCCCAATGAAAATATGTGGTCTGTGATCATTTTCCCATCATAATAACATGAATTGGATCCTGTTCCCAGAATAGCTGCAATACCTGCATCATTTCCACATAATGCTCGTGCGGCACCTAAAAGGTCATGGTCAATAGAAATTCTTGCTGAAGGAAATACCTTTTCGAGAGCAGATTCTACTACTTGATTTTTATTGGCAGTTGAACATCCTGCTCCGTAATAATATATTTTGCTGACTCCTGTATTGTCAATATATGGTTGCAATTCTTTCCAGAGTATTGATTCAATCTCTTCGCTTCCAAGTAAGTATGGGTTAAATCCTGTAGTTTGAACTTGTTTATATTCTTGTCCATCCCTGAGTAATCGCCAATCTGTTTTGGTTGATCCCCCATCTGCAATAAGAATCATTTTAATGTATGTTAATGAATAATTCAATGAAATTATTAATCCCTGGAATCTATTGAATTCTTAATGATTTGGTCAACTAAAAAGAACTTAAAGATTAAAGAGAGCGATAAAATAAGGTACAAAGATAATCAGACCAATGATCACTGCAATAAATGAAACGATGAGTACTGCCCCGGCGGCCGTATCTTTAACCCTTTTTATTCCCTCATTTAAGCCAGGATGTAAGGTGTCGCACAGTTTTTCGATGGCTGTATTCATTGCTTCCATTCCCAGAACAGCCCCAATACATATTAATACAACGCACCATTCAATGGTGTTCACACTGAAAAATGCTGACAATAGAAGGGCTATAATAGCAATGATTATCTGTACCCATGCATTTTGCTGGGTTTTAAGAAAGTACTTTATCCCGGCAAAAGCAAATCCAAAACTTCTGAACTGTTTTTTAATAGAGAATTTCATTTTGAATGTTTAAACCTGTGACTGTCCCCTGGTAAAAACCCAGTTGGAGGAATTTGATAATGCTGCATTAAAAATGTATCCCGCATCATCAAAGGCTTTTAAATGTTCAGGATCAGAGATATTGTGCCGGATGATAAACCTTGCCATCATTCCCCTTGCTCTTTTTGCAAAAAAGCTGAGGACTTTGTATTCATCTCCTTTTTGTTCCTTAAAAACAGGGGTAATGACCCTTATGTTTTTAAGTTTTTTATCGATCACCTTATAATATTCCTGGGATGCGAGGTTGATAACCAATGGATTATCCTGTGTTTCCAACTCCTTCAGGATCAGGTTAGCCGGCTGTTTTCCCCAAAATTGATAAAGGTCTTTATGCTTGTTAATCGCAAAAGGAATTCCCATTTCCATCCTGTATGGTACAATCAGGTCCAGTGGCCTTAATACACCATAGAGTCCGGATAAGATTCGGATGTGTTCCTGGGCAAAATGGATTTCGGTTGAAGTCATTGAACCTGCTTCAAGTCCATCATAAACATCCCCATCGAAAGCAAATATAGCTTGTTTCCCATGCCCTGGCTCTGTAGCCAGGTGCCAGACAGAATACCTTCCGGCATTGAGAAGGGCAAGTTGTGGAGAGATATTCAGTAAGCGGGCTAACTTAACAGGGCCCAGTTTTTTCAATTTAGCAGCCAATAATCTCGCTTTCTCTCCAAATTGAGGCAGGGTATAATCCGAGACGGGGCTATTCGAATCAAAATTAAGGCTTTTGGCTGGAGAGAGTACTACAATCATGTCTTGGTTTTGCTGGACGAAACCTGAAGTATTTGTGTTTTTCTTTCTTCAGGTGTCATCGAGAGGTATTTGTCAGATAATGAATAAGATGTGCCACTCTCTGAGAAGATAATGCCAAGCATATCAATGGCCAGGAATCCTGCTACAATATTTTCGGCTTCTCTTCGCGCAAGTCCTGTAAGTTTACAATACCTTGTCAATGTTATTGAAGGGTTCTCTTCAAGGAAATGGAGGAGAGTCATCTCATGCTGAGAATAACGAATAAATACTCCTGCCGGGTTTTTCTTCCATTTATAGGCTTTAATCCAGACACTGTTTACTGTAAAGTTTTCATCTTTCACCCGGATGTAGGCCAGGTATTGTTTATTCTTATCAGGTGCCAGGTAAAGTTCTCCTTCACTTTTTTGAACAATAATTTCCAAAACTTTTCTTCCATCGATGGTCCATTCCTTAACCTCAAATGGAACCTGGGGCTTGGTATAAAGTTCTGATGCTGCCTGCACCATATAGAATTCTTCCTCACTTCTAACCCCGGCGATACTGCCGTTATCCTTAACCCCAATAAGTAATCTGCCCCCATCGGTATTGGCAAAAGCTACCAATGTGCGGGCAATTTTTCTTGAATCATTGATCCCAAATTTGAAATCAAGTTGCTGATGCTCTCCCTGGGATATCAATTTCCGGATATGCCCATCTGAAGGTTCTGCCTGGTGTGTGATCCGGGAATGTTGTTGAGGCATAACAGGAAACGAATTTAGTAGTGTTAAAGAATAGGAAATTTATTGTTGGCTGAGATAATTGATTATTTGTTAGGAAATTTTGGAAGGTATTCTTTCATCATGTCTTTATGGACCATGATATCCATGATTTTCAGTTTAATATAGTCTTCATGGAAGAAATAGTATCCGAAATTGGCATTTTTCTCTCTGCCACCGGTCCGGCTGCCTGCTCCTGAATCCTTTACGAGAAACCAGGTAGTTCCGTCTTTTTCAAGATATCCTACCACATGCATTCCATGGTCATCGGTTGTTGTTTCATTACTAAACCTGAATTGGCGTGCATTTTCATCAATATTTGCTGATGGGATGTCAAAAGTTGGTACGATAGCAGCATTTGCTTCCCTGGCTAAAAATCCAGCCTCTGAAACATCTCCCCCGATGGCAAAAGTATACCCTTTGGAAATAGCATTCCTGATTACTTTCATGTAATCATCCAGGGGTAAGTTATAATAATCCTTATTATGCCACCAGTTATCAGGAACTTCATATTCAACTTTCTGCCAATAAGGTTGCTGCATATAGCTCATTACATCACAATAATCATCAGGGTTCATTTTCAGGTAATCGGATAGATATTGGGCCGGAGTATAAGTTTTCCCATCAACGGTAACAACTGTTGGCGGTTCACCCATATAATGATTGAGAATACTCTTGAAATTACTGATAACAGCAGCTTTATCCCACAGATTATTCTTTTTAACGAAATCAGCATATCCTTTCAATTCCTCGAACATTTTCTCATGGGAATAGAAAGACTGGCCATTTAATAATCCTGTATAAGCTTCATAGGGAATACAGCCTGTTTTTCTCCATATTTTCGTCACGGCGTTACCTTCAGAACCTTCTCCGAAAAACATCTCACCCCGGGTATCAACCCAGGCTTCCGCCCGTTCCAGGTATTCACAATACACAGTATACATCTCAGAGATTCGCACTTTTTTCCCACTGAGCCGATAAGCTTCTGATTCAAGAAATGATGTAGTGGAAAAACTCCAGCAGGTATTGGTATTTCCCTGGGAAATAGGGGGATTATGCCAATAGGTTTTGAAATCATCCTTTGATTTTGGGATCTTAAGATTTGCAGGATCTGCTTTAAATGTTTTTTTCTCTTTAGCAATTACCCTGGAGGATTCAAATTCCTCAACACCCTTCAGAATAGAGTTCTGAAAATATCCTGGTTCGTAAACTTTGAATATCCCTTTATTCGGGACAGGTTGCTGTGCATTAATAACGAAAATCAGGCTGAGAAATAAAAATAGCAGGATGGCTCTTTTCATTGGTTTATGGTTTGATGAAGAATTGGATAAATGTAAAAGTCAAAAAATCAGTTTATGATGATGACTATAAGAAAACAATATTATTCCTTACAGTTATTTTTTCACAGTAATGACATTGTAATTTTAAGGTTTCCTTATCTATCACTGTGAACCGGGTTGAAATTTGTTCAACATTCGTGATACAATTGGGGTTGAAACATTTCACAATATTTACAATCGTATCAGGAACCTGGACCTGTTTTTTTGAAATTACTTCAAAATCCCGAATCTCAATAATCGTGGCTGTTGGGGCAACCAAAGCTATTTTGTTGATTTCATTTTTATCGAAAAATGTGTTGCTAACCTTAATCAGGCCCTTCCTGCCATGTTTCTTGCTGACAAGGTTGTCGCCAAAAAGCACCTGGTTCTTATTGTTTTCTATATCCAGGATATGAAGGACTTTAAAAACATTGTTTGCTGGAATATGATCAATAACAGTCCCGTTTTCAATGGCTGTTACATTAAGTTGTTTCTTATTTTCCATTTGAAATAAATTCAATTATTATACTCAGTTATTTAACTCCAGCAATGGCTGCCAGCAGAGCCTGCCGAACATAAACTCCATTTTCAGCCTGCTTGAAATAGAATGCCTGGGGAGTGTTGTCCACATCTTCGCTGATTTCATTCACCCTTGGAAGCGGATGGAGGATTTTCATGTTTTGCTTGCAGTTTTCAAGCATGGAACGTTGAAGAACATAAGAGTTCTTGACTTTTTCATATTCCATAGGGTCACTGAATCTTTCTTTCTGGATCCTGGTCATATAGATGATATCAGCTGTTGGGATGATATCTGATAATTCAGTGTATTGATGGTAATCAAGTTTGGCATTTTTAATATGCATTTTTACTGAACTGGGAAGTTTAAGCTCTTCCGGTGATACAAGGTGGAATGTAGCATTGAAATTGCACAAAGCTTGTACCAGTGAGTGGACAGTTCTGCCATACTTCAAGTCACCGACGAAAGCAATATTTAGATTTTCGAGCGTACCCTGAGTTTGAAAAATGCTATATAGGTCGAGCAGGCATTGTGTAGGATGCTGATTAGCTCCGTCGCCTGCATTGATAACAGGGACAGGAGATACTTCAGAAGCCCAGCGGGCGGCTCCATCCCTTGGGTGACGCATCACAATGATGTCAGCATAGCTGCTCACCATGATAATGGTATCTTTAAGGGATTCTCCCTTTTTTTACGCTAGTAGATCCGCTATCACTGAAACCAATCACCCGGGCACCCAGGCGATTCGCGGCGGTTTCAAAACTGAGTCGCGTTCTGGTGCTTGGTTCAAAAAACAAGGAAGCGACCACATGATCATTTAATAATTTCTGGTTGGGGTTTTGCTCGAATCCGGCAGCAATTTCAAGGATTCTTAGATATTGTTCCTTGTTGTAATCTGTAATGGAAATCAGGCTTTTATCTTTCATACGGAGATTTTATTTTCGGGTGTTAAAGATACAAACTATTGATTCTTCCCTGTAAGAAGAGATGATTGTAAGTTTTCAAAAGTTGTCAACGACTTTAGATATGGTACAATATGATGGAGAACATTGATCCTTTCATGGAATTTCAAAAAAAAAGCGGCTCGTAAGCCGCTTTTTCATGATAAAAATTATTTAACGAGGTTGTGTTTTTTGACAAACTCATCAAGGATATCGGTTAGATCGGGTTTGCCGATTTCCTGGAGGTCATAACCAACCTTCACGGTAGGTTTGTCAATTTTTACAATACGTTTCAGGTCAATTGGAGTTGCAATTACAACAGCATCACAAGGAGTGTTGGCAATTGTTTTTTCCAGGTCGCGGGTTTGTTCTTCACCATATCCCATAGCTGGCAGCAAAGTGCCAATATTTGGATAGATTTTGAATGTTTCGGCCAGTTTCCCAACGGCATAAGGACGAGGATCGACCAGTTCAGCAGCTCCATATTTGTTGGCAGCAACTGTTCCGGCACCGATTTTCATTTCACCGTGTGTTAATGTTGGGCCATCTTCAACCACAAGAACTCTTTTTCCGCGGATAAGTTCTGGTTTATCAACAGTTAATGGTGATGCGCCGTCAATAATCTTGGCATTAGGATTGATTTTTGCGATGTTATCGCGAACTTTCTGAATATTGGCTATATCAGCAGAATCAATCTTATTGATTACGATTACATCTGACATACGAGCTACAACTTCACCAGGATAATAGGAAATTTCAGCACCCGGGCGATGTGGGTCGGCAACACCTACTGTGAGGTCCGGTTTATAGAAAGGAAAATCATTATTTCCACCATCCCATAACACTACATCACATCCATCAGGATCGTTTTCTGCTGCACGAAGAATTGCTTCATAATCCACCCCTGCATAGATCACATTTCCACGGACCACATGAGGTTCATATTCTTCCATTTCTTCAATGGTACATTTATGTTTAGCAAGGTCTTCCACTTTTGCAAAGCGCTGTACTTTCTGTGCATTGAGGTCACCATAAGGCATAGGATGGCGTACTGCAACCACTTTCAAGCCTTTAGCCATCAGGATTTCGATTATCCTGCGGGAAGTCTGACTTTTTCCGCAACCTGTGCGTGTAGCACCAACTGCGATCAATGGTTTTGTACTGGGGATCATGGTTTCACCAGGTCCCAGTAAAATAAAATTGGCTCCGGCTGCATTAACTGCGGCACTCATATTCATGACTCTCTGGTAAGGAACATCACTGTATGAGAAAACGCAATCCAGTACTTTCAAGTCTTTAATTAACTTTGGAAGGTCAGATTCAGCAAAAATTGGAATTCCATCAGGGTAGAGGTCGGCACCAGCTAATTCTTTTGGATACTTACGGCCATCAATGTCAGGAATCTGGGCGGCAGTGAAAGCAACAACATTATATTCAGATTTTCCCCTGAAAAAAGTGTTGAAATTGTGAAAATCACGTCCTGCTGCTCCGATGATGATTACGTTTCGTCGCATAAACAAATTGTTTTGGTTTAACTATAATTATTGTTAATTAAATAGCAATAGAATGAGGGCAAAGTTAGTGGTTTAAACTTGCTGGCAAAATTTTTTATTAATTCCTGTAACCTTGAATTGACAAAGGTTTTCATTCTCCAACTTATTATAAGTCAATGGTAATTGGAAGAATTTAACATTGATGTGCTATAAGCCACTATTGATCAATCATATGGTTATATCTACATTGTTAGTCTTAAATATCGGTGCATACACCATCGGCAAAAAGTGTAAATTTGTGCTTCCTATCCTATTAAAAAAATGATTGAAGAAAAACTTACCAAAAAGGCGGCAGAGGCTGTAGCATTTCTTTATAATCTATCTGTTTCACCAGCTCAAATACAACTTCAAAAGACCCGTAAAGAATTTGAAGGTGAGTATACTATAGTGGTATTCCCTTTCACAAAAATGTCCAGAAAATCCCCTGAAATTACTGCTCTTGAGATCGGTGAATTTATGAAGAAGGAGATGGGAGAAATAGAGTCTTTCAATGTTATAAAGGGCTTTTTGAATATTGGTTTATCAACTGCTTATTGGGTTGAGTTCTTCAATGAATATTCAATTACTGAGAATTATGGTTTTAAACAGGTGGATGAGAAACAACCTGTTGTAGTTGAGTTTTCTTCACCCAACACCAACAAGCCTTTACATCTTGGTCATATTAGAAACAATCTTCTGGGTTTTTCCCTTTCACGCATACTTGAAGCCAATGGAAACCCTGTGAAAAAGGTAAACCTGGTGAATGACAGGGGCATCCATATCTGTAAAAGTATGTTAGCCTGGAAGTACTGGGGGAATGGTGAAACACCTGAGAGCAGCGGACTGAAAGGTGATCATTTAGTAGGAAAATACTATGTTATTTTCGATAAACAATTTAAAGCCCAGGTTGCTGAAGCTGTTGCAGCAGGCATGAATGCTGACGATGCAGCTAAACAGTCTCTTCTGATGAAAGAAGCACAGGAAATGCTTCGCAAATGGGAGGCTCATGATCCGGAAACCCTTCAGTTGTGGGAAATGATGAATCAATGGGTATATGATGGATTCCATCTTACCTATCAGGCACTTGGAATTGAATTCGATAAGACTTATTACGAATCAAAGACCTACCTCCTGGGAAAGAAAATTGTGGAAGAGGGTTTGCAGAAAGGTGTTTTACAACAAAGGGAAGATGGTTCTGTCTGGATTGACCTTTCCGATGCAGGCCTCGATGAAAAGCTCCTGTTACGTTCTGATGGTACTTCTGTATACATCACTCAAGATCTGGGAACCGCCCAGCAGCGCAACGATGAATTTCATCCCAGGCAACTGGTTTATGTTGTCGGGAATGAACAGGAATATCATTTCCAGGTTCTGAAGCAGGTGCTCAAGCATTTAGGAAGGGATTGGTCTGATGCCATTTACCATCTCTCCTATGGCATGGTTGAGTTGCCTGAAGGGAAGATGAAATCCAGAGAGGGTACGGTCGTTGATGCTGATGACCTTATGCAGTCGATGTTTGAAACAGCGGAAACTACTACAAGGGAATTGGGAAAGGTTGATGATTTCAGCGAAGAAGAAGCATTGGGTTTATTCAGAAAAATCGGCTTAGGAGCTTTGAAGTACTTTATCCTAAAGGTGGATCCCCGGAAGAATATGCTTTTCAACCCTTCAGAATCTATTGATTTCAACGGGAATACCGGCCCATTTATTCAATATACCTATGCCAGGATTCAATCAGTTTTGAGAAATGCAGAACGATCCGGATTGTCATCCGAGGTTAGAAATTTTGACAACATCACTATTTCGGGACAGGAAAAATCGGTTATCAGGATATTACATGATTTTCCGGGCATCCTTAATGAAGCCGGTATTGAACATAGTCCGGCTTTGATTGCCAATTATGTTTATGAGTTAGCCTGCGAATACAATCGCTTTTATCATGATATCACAATCCTTAAAGAAGAAAATGAGATTTTGAGAAATTTCAGGTTGCAATTATGCATCTTCACAGGGAATGTGATCCGTAATTCAATGTGGCTTCTGGGGATAGAAGTACCCCAGCGCATGTGATCTAATATTTCGACCTGTGAAAAGCCGGATCAGCCTATCAATTGTTTCCTGATCCTGTTATACACTACGACTTCAATCGTATAGGAGAACATGATCATTATGAGGATATACAGCCCGTATTCGATCACTTTATTATTCAGAAACTTCAGATATGTGGCATCCACGACAAGGTAAGCGTGGGAAATGTACATTACATAAGAGCAAGGGGCAATATATTTGAATACTCCGAAGAACAGATCAAATCCAACCCATTTTATATTTTGCCAGGCGATGGCTCCGAACATCACTATGATGGCAAAAACGAAATGCCTGAGTTCAATGATTGGGTAAGCGACTAAAGGATAGCTATAGGTCTTGGTGGCAGCGAAATGAATGTACAGGTTCAAAGCGAGTAAGCCTGTTATTGCGAAAAGAACATACCCGTAGGGCATGATGGAACGGAATGTATATTTTCCTCCTGAAAGATAGGTAGTGGCAAAACGAACTCCAATCCACCAGATCGCAAAGTACATCATGAGCCTGTTGACGATAAAAGGATAGAATATATAACTGGCTGCTGCTGAAATCGCCAGAATATTTACCCATTTATTTAATTTGTCACTTTTGATCCAGGTCACCAGAACAAAGAAAAGCATATAGAACCACCACTCATAGGAAAGAGACCATAGTACCCCATTCCCCATATAAGAACCGGATACGACATTGGGTTTCAAAGTAATGACATCCTGGAGCATAAAAAGGTTACCCAGCAATGTGATCCACTCAGGATCTGCGAGCTTTCCTTCACCATAACATTTGATCAGATATCCAAGAACATAGATAAAGAAGAGAGGGATATACAGTCGGATAAATCTTCGGATAAAATAGAACTTAAAGGATTTATCTTTTGATTTCTCATAGGTAAATTTTATTACAAATCCGGAGAGTACAAAGAATACAATCACAGATTCAGGGCCGAATCGGAACAATAATCCCACATTTACTCCAAATAATTCGATTTTTTGTGGAAGAGCGTGGAAAAATACAACATACAATGCTGCAAATCCCCTTATAGCTTCAAGCTTTTCCAGACGGGGTTTCCTTTTAACAGTGATTGGATTCGTCACAAAATATGATTTAATAATTACTGTTGGATTTATTATTGAATCATGGCAAAACTCAATGTGTCATGATTTGGATCATTAATTTATTCTTTATTCTGTAAAAAGTAATATCGATCAGCGGTATTTGAAAATGCCCCAATCCTATTTCGAGAGTTAAGGGCATAAAAAAAGCCTCTTGCCATTGACAAGAGGCTTTTTAGCATTAAACGATGATTACTTGATGGTAATCTTCTTACTGATTAATTTGTTATCAGCAACAATATGAAGGATATACATTCCTGGTTCGAAGCCATCGGTGAGGATTCGCAGGTTATTTCCGGGTGCATTGTAGTTGTATACTTCCTGACCAAGCAGTGTAAGCATACGTACCTGGGTAAACTGAACAGGAGAGATGATATTGATTACTCCACTGGCAGGATTTGGATAAACCCTGAAAGCAGAAGGATCGGTATTTGGAACACCTACGGTAATCCATGCATCTACACAAACTGGCAGTGATTCGCCTTCATCATAAACTGCAGTAACGCAATAAGTCTGTTTCCCGTTAGCAACAGGATAGTCGTGGTAGAATAATTCTGAAATAGGAGAAGTATTCATCAGGGTATCATTACGATAGACATTATAACCAACAAGAGCTTTTCCAAGTGGGGCTGTCCATGAAAGGTGTACACTATTATCAGCAACCTGGGCAGCAAGACTTGATACAGTGCTCAGTGTTGAACCTGGTTCCAGAACACCTACATATTTGAACATACCGCCTTCTGTTTCGCTAACGTTGAAGCCACCGGCCCAACCACAATGGTTATTAACGAAATCAACTGCGAGGAACTGATCAGCTTCGGTACCTAAGAATGGTGCCCATGAGTGACCGCCGTCAAAGCTATAGAATGAACCCAATGTAATATCAGGATTTGCTTCGGTTGATACCCAGGTATTTTCGGTTCCGGGAACAAAGCAATAGTCATTAGTTCCAATCTGACCTGTACTTGTAACTGCACTCCAGGTTACGCCACCATCAAAGGTTTCTGAAAGATTTCCTGTTGTACTGGCATCTTTATTCTGGGCCAGACCATGAAGTTCGGTAGCCATTTCAATATCAATAAAAATAGCACCGAGAGTGGTTGTGCTTACATCCCAATGCAAGCCTTTATCAACTGTGCGGTAAACCCGACCTTTATTAGTTCCGAACCATGCTTTATCACCAATGGCTGAATAATATCCAACAATTCCCCATTCACCTGAAACAGGATTGGCAATATTTCCACCGGGTACGACTGTCCAGGTAGTGCCACCATTTGATGTTGTATAGATTTCAAAATCACTATTAATAGGATCTCCCATACAGAATCCATCATTTGCATTGAAGAAATGCACCACATTTGGGAAAGATGCGCTATTAGTAAAAGAAGCTGTGGTCTGACGAGCCCAGGTAGTACCTCCATCGAAAGTGGCGTAGATACCCTGAGGTTTGCTACCGGATTGCCTGTACATGGGGCAATAGGCAGTGGTATTGTTCAATGCATTGATCATAGCAGGTTCCAGACCGGCGCAGTTAGGAATAGTACCAGTGATCCAGGTGTTTCCTCCATCTTCGGTACGGGTCCATTCCTGGATGTAGTTGGTGGTAGTTTCACCATCATAGGCTGTTCCCCATGCAGTTAATGAATCGACGGCACACAAATATTTTACTCCGCGTGATGAATTTGTGAAACCACTTGCCTGTGGGATCCAGTCGCTTAATCCGACAGTAACTTCATGATAAACGGTGTCTGTAGCATTTAATGCCTGAACCCTGAGTAAATGGCTGCCTTTTGTTGATTCGGTTGTATTCCATGGGAAAGTGAAGGTGCCTTGTGAAGTTGTGTAAATCTGCTCACCGTCAAGTAGGAGGTTAACAGTTGTAGCAGTTCCATCAAGAACGGAGCAGCTCACATTGAAAATTCCACCGAAGCCGATTACCTGGCTAGGCTGAAGATTGGTGAAACGAACTACCAGATCAGGGTTGCCTGGTTTTATACCGATGATAGCCCTGTTGTTGCTGTTTGGTGTATAGCCGCCGGCATTCAGTGAGCCAATGGCGAAATAACCATTATACATTCCTGACCAACCCCAGTTCATATGGAATTTACTGTCGCTTGTGCGATATCCGTCACAAACCCATGCGTGACCGGAAGTTCCGTCATCACCGGCATAATAAATAGGACGCATCAGGTCCAGTTCAGCGGTGAGCATATTTTTCCAACCCGTAGTTGTATAATTTTCCTTTGATTTGAGGGAAATCGTAGAAGGATCATAGTTAAAATAGGTAACCAGAGCCCAGGGAACATCTTCACTAAATGCGCCGGATGCATCAACACCATATTGCATATTAACAGAAACACCATTCTGATACATGATGGTTGCTACATTAGCATTAGCACTGGTAATATTATTTCCCATTGCTGACCATGTATAGGTACTGGTGCCGAAGTTGGCTGTTTGTGATCCATAAGTAGGATGGATATAGGTATGTGACAGATATCCATGAGCAGGGAAAGAATGGTATTTCTGGATTTGGCTCATGGTAGTAGCCACACATCCTGTAGGTGCATGATTGCAGGTCATTGGGGCCGAAACAGATGGAGTCTGGGCATTGTAGTAACAACCCTGATCCCAGGTAGTGGTGAGTAAAGGGCCAATATCATTGGTAGATTTTGGGAAATCATTTCCAATTAATTGATTCCATTCTGCCAGGGTGGCAGTATTGTCATATTTGGCTGAAATGATATGAGCAATATCCTTGTTATAATTATCGAACCATGATTTTACAACTGGAACAGAAATTTCCTGCTCGAAATAACCGGTATTTGATTCTGCAAGAACCGGAATAATAGCATCATCGGCTGCTATTACAACGAAACCACCTGCACTGTAATTGAATACATGATAGGTTGTAATTCCATTATACGACTGACTAAATGAGTTGAGTAGATTCAGGTCGCTTTTACCCGAAAAATGCTGGTAATAGTTGTCTGCAGCCTGACGAGCCTGGTCAATGGTTACAGTTTTACCGAAGGCAAAGCCCGCAATCAGCAAGCAGAGGATCAGTGTGGTAAGTTTTCTCATGGTTGGTTGATTATGTGATTATAGAGTTAGAAAGCATTCTTAAAGGAAGGAAATAAACAATTGCTGATCACAATTTATAGGATCAGTAAAGTGCAAATTTATAATTATTATGTTTGGATATATATTTTCTCAATTATTTTTTGCATAGATTTTGGACTATTTTCTACATTATTTCTGAATGAATCCGACGTTTTAGCAATTTTCATTTCATTGAAAATTAAGCAAAAAAGAATTTTAGTGTTTCAATTGATCGTACTTCTGTAATTTAGGGGCAATCAAATCGGATGAATGAGAATGTTTTCAGCGGAGTTTATGCGCCAGGCCAGGCACGGAGATTTAGGAACCTTTGTGGTTGTCATCATTTCTGTAATACTGGCTATTATTACATTCCCTGAGCTGAATCCGGTATATGCGAATGGCATCGATCCACCCTTATCCTGGGTATTTAATTTCCTGGTAAAGGGTCGGCTTCAGTTGGGAAAAGATATCATTTTCCCTCACGGTCCATTGGCATTCCTTATGTATCCACTGCCCGTCGGCAATAATCTTTTTATTACTGCAATTATTTATTTCCTGGCAAAAGCTTCATTTTCCTATTCTCTGCTCACCTCACGGATATCCAGGGGACTTGTTCCCATGATTTCCAGTTTGATTTTTTCATTTCTTTTATTGGCATATCTTGATTTTCTGCTGATCCTCATTGGGATTGTGCTCATTGGATACCTTAATTATTTTCTTAGCAGAAACCTGACCTGGTTATTACTCCCGATATTGGTAACAACGGCTGCAATTTATATCAAAGCTTTTGTCGGGATTGTTTGTGTCATGCTCAGTATATCATTCATCCTTATTCTTATCCTGGAAATAATTCTGGAGAAAAGATCATTCAGGCATCTGTTCTTCATCCCTGTCATCCCATTGTCCATCTTTGCCGGCTGGTTTCTTTTATACGGGGATTTTCATGGATTTTCCAGGTACTTTAAAGGAATGCTCGAATTGGCTGGTGATAATTCTGCTGCAGTCGCCTATTATCCTGCAAATAATTGGTATTATCTTTCAATTGCAGGGTTACTTTCTGGTTTCATGGCTTTCCTTCAAATCAGGCAAGCGAATGCTGTTAAATACGTTATTTTGGTATTGCCTTCCTTATTTGCTGTATGGAAATACGGAATGGCCAGGGAGGATTATCTGCATGCCAGCATGTTTTTTCTATATGTAGCTGTTACGATACTAATATTCCTCCTGTTAGCAAAACATCACCGAATCGTGATTTCTGTCATGGGTGGGCTCATATTACTTTTGCTCTATGGTAATCTTCAAAAATCTTACTATTATGAACCTATCAGGGGCTCATTCAATGGTCTTCGCCAACTAAATCAGCTAGTGTCCGGTTATCAATACTTTGCAGATACCTGTAATGATGCTTCAATAGAAAATGTGCAGCGAAACAGGCTGGAATCCGCATGCAGGGAGAAGATTGGTAAAGCTACTGCAGATATTTATCCATGGGATTATTCTTATATTCCAGTCAATCAACTGAACTGGCAACCCCGTCCTGTACTTCAAAGTTATGCTTGTTATACACCCTGGCTGGATGAGCAAAATGCCAGCCATTTTAATTCAACGAAGGCCCCGGATTACCTTATATGGGAATTGAGAAAGATCACTCATGATATTCATAATGGAACCCTGGAAAGTATCGATGGAAGGTATTTATTAAATGACCAGCCAGAGACAGTTTTATCCATTTTAAGCAGGTATCAACTCGCCTGCAGGCAAGGGGGGACATTTCCTGCATTAATTTTTCAAAAGAGGGAATCACCTCTGGATCTGAAGAAAAATACAATTTCAACGGATACAGCTGCCTGGAATCGTTGGGTGGATGTGCCGGATGTTAAGGAAGGAATATTGCGGCTGAAAGCATCAATAAACAGAAGTCTGTTGGGTGATCTGAAGAGCTTTTTATATAAGGATGAAGCCTGTTATGTTTATTATTTGCTGTCGACTGATGAAATAAGGATATATCGTATCGTACCCAAAAATGCGATTCAAGGAATATGGGTAAATCCGCTTATTCTTAATGCCGAATCGAATCGTTCTGAGCCAATTGTAAAAAAGATTATGTTCCGGTGTTCAGAACCGGGATTGATGAAGGAATTGATTCCCTATGAATGGGAAAATGTACAGTTTGTTTCAAAGGATTCAGAAAACAGGAAGGATGCTATTTCCTATTCGGATGTAGATATTATGTTTGGGAAAGTAGAAAAGGTTGATACCTCGTTTTCCATTTTCTCTTCAAATGATCTAGAATCCCGATATATTTACTGGTCAGAGAACCTGAACCCTGAAACTGAACATTCATTTTCAGGAAAAACCAGTTGCAGGCTGAAATCTGAGTCCTATTCATTTTCTTATGAAATATCACTGGATACACTCCTAAAAATAAGTGATGATACTTCCTGGATAATCAGGACAGATGCCTGGGCTTATGCGGAAAATGACGTTGACGGTAGTTTTGTAATCTCCATTGAGGGAAGCAAAGAGCCTGTAATATGGAAGGGTATAAGGCTAAATGATTTCCTGTTTCAGAAAGGGGAATGGAATTATGTGACAAATTTCCTGACGATCTCCAGGGATTTACTCTTGTCGCAGCCACTGAGATTAAAGGTATATTCCTGGAATCAGGGAAATGAAGAGTTTCTCATCGATGATTTCAGGATTTTTATAAAACCAGAATGAGGGTTTACCTATTTTCTCTGACTCTTAAGTGTTTCCAGTAATTTCCGTTCTTTTTCCAACACCGAAGACTGATCTTCCTGCTCTTTTTTGTTTTTAGCAATACTGGCTTCTATATCAGCTTTCTTGCCTTGAAGGGATTCACCTGTTCCAATTAAGGAATTATAAGTTTTTTCTGCTTTTTTGATAATAGCCTCTTGCTCAGTAATATTGATTTCAAGCTGGCGGGATTCAAATTTTGGTATCAATCCCAATAAATAGGCTGATGCTGATTTGAAGGTTTCGGGGTCCCCTGAAGATGACACAAAGCTTTCCGGACCTTTAGTGATAATCATGGTAACGATTGATTTGTCTTTCTCTTTTTTTACATCATCCACTTTAATGTAGAGATCAATTTTATCAGTTGTAATTTTCTCGAAAACAATCGCTGTATAAAATTTAAAACCTTTAGAATCGGCAGCCTTAGGAAAACCATTGTATTTGAGGTCTTCAAGAATTACTGATTCAACAATTTCGGGAGAGAAGTTAAACTCACCTACCAGGGTCGGACGGTTGATTTTATTCAGGGTAAACTGCCCTTCAGTGATCTGTGCATACAGAAATGAACCTGCCAGCAGCAAGGTCATAGCTAAAAGTACTTTAATAATTTTCATGGTGGTTTATTTTTGAAACCGTATAAAATTACAATAATTATACCATGAATCATCCTGTTATACGCAGATATGAGTGAGAGTTATGCATCCTTAATCTATAGAATCGTGGAAAATTGTACCTTTGCACCTCGTTTAAAGAATCTGAAAAATTATGTTTGAAAGTCTAAGTGACAGGCTGGACAGGGCATTTAAGCTCCTCAAGGGCCACGGTTATATTACAGAGATCAATGTTGCAGAAACCCTCAAGGATGTTCGTAAAGCGTTGTTGGATGCTGACGTCAGTTATAAGGTTGCCAAAGAATTTACGGACCAGGTAAAAGTAAAAGCCTTAGGACAGAATGTTCTTACTTCGGTTTCACCCGGTCAGTTAATGGTTAAAATCGTTCATGATGAACTGGCTGAACTGATGGGAGGGGAGAAGGTTGAACTGAACCTGAAAGGGACTCCTACTGTCATTTTAATGGCAGGGCTTCAAGGTTCGGGTAAAACAACTTTTTCTGCAAAACTTGCACATTACCTTCATACTAAAAAAAGCAAGAGCCCTTTGCTGGTGGCTTGCGATATTTACCGTCCGGCTGCTATCGACCAGTTAAAAGTGTTAGGTGAGCAGATTGGAGTGGAAGTTTATTCAGAACCGGATACCAAAGATCCTGTCAGGATTGCTAAAAATGCAATGATTCATGCCAGGGACAGGGGTTTCAATACAGTGATCATTGATACTGCAGGTCGGTTGGCAATTGATGAGCAGATGATGAATGAGATTGCTGCTATCAAGCAAAGTGTGAATCCGCAGGAAACTTTGTTTGTGGTGGACTCCATGACTGGCCAGGATGCGGTGAATACAGCCAAGGCTTTTAATGACAGGCTTGATTTTGAAGGAGTCATTCTTACCAAATTGGATGGTGATACCCGCGGTGGAGCTGCCTTAACCATCAGGTCGGTTGTAAATAAGCCAATCAAGTTTGTTGGGATTGGAGAAAAGATGGACGCCATTGATGTTTTCTACCCGGAACGTATGGCTGACCGAATTCTCGGAATGGGTGATATTGTTTCACTTGTTGAGCGTGCCCAGGAGCAGTTTGATGAAGAAGAAGCCAGGAAACTGCAAAAGAAACTTGCCAAGGATCAGTTTAATTTCAATGACTTCCTTTCCCAGATTAAACAAATCAAGAAAATGGGGAATGTAAAGGATTTGATGAGTATGATTCCTGGTATGGGTAAAGCATTGAAAGATGTGGATATTGATGATAATGCATTCAAAGGAATAGAAGCTATAATTTACTCCATGACACCTGCAGAAAGGGAAAACCCTATATTGCTCAATGGCAGCAGGCGAAAGAGAATTGCAGCCGGGAGCGGTACTGATATCCAGGAAGTCAATCGGCTGGTTAAGCAATTTGATGACACCCGTAAGATGATGAAGATGATTTCTACAGGGGGAGGCCGTCAGATGGCGCAACAGATGCGAAATCCCAAGAAACGGTAGAATTTCACCAGCATTTTTTATTACCTCAGGACTTCAAAATCACATTTGAATATGCAACTCATTGATGGGAAAAAAATCGCAGCTGACATAAAGCGTGAACTGGCTGCAAAATCGGTAAAGATTATTGACAGAGGAGATCGTACTCCGCACCTGGCGGCTATTTTAGTCGGCGAGGACCCGGCAAGTCAGTCCTATGTGAATGGCAAGGAAAAGGCTTGCCAGGAAGTGGGTTTCACTTCAACCATCTATCGCCTGGAGGAATCTACTTCAGAGAAAAGACTTCTGGAGATCGTCGATTTTCTGAATAATGATGATGAAGTAGATGGATTTATTGTCCAATTACCTTTACCAAAGCATATCAATGTTGATAATGTTATAAACCGAATAAATCCCCTTAAAGATGTGGATGGTTTTCATCCTGAAAGCCTTGGCAAGATGATGCTCGGACAACCTACATTTTTATCGGCTACTCCTTATGGAATCATGCAGATGCTTGAAAGGACCGGCATCGAAACTGAAGGGAAGCATTGTGTTGTTCTTGGACGAAGTAATATTGTCGGAACCCCACTGAGTATTATGTTATCGCGCAAAGCAAATCCCGGCAATTGTACGGTAACTTTGTGCCATACAAAAACACCAAACCTGAAGGAAATTGCAGCAACTGCTGATATTCTGGTTGCAGCTATGGGCCAACCCTTGTTTGTGACTGCTGATATGGTTAAACCGGGTGCAGTTGTGATTGATGTTGGTATTCATCGTTTTATAGATGAGTCTCCTAAAGGTTATCATATTGTTGGTGATGTCAAATTTGATGAAGTTGCACCAAAATGCAGTTATATCACTCCTGTTCCGGGAGGAGTAGGCGTTATGACGGTGATTTCACTGCTGATGAATACTTTGAAGGCGTATGAGAATAATTTGAAAATTTGAAAATTTGAGAATTTGAAAATGTGGAGATTAGGAGATTAGGAGATTAGGAGATTAGGAGAGGAGGAGAGGAGGAGATTAGGAGATGAGGAGATTAGGAGATTAGGAGATTAGGAGATTAGGAGATACGCAAATTTATCCGTCATCCTGAGTGGAGTCGAAGGGTGGGATTTTCAATAGAAAAATTGAAGCATGAAAATCAGATCAGCTTCCTGGAGTGAATAAGTTGTTACCATGAAATAATCATCCACAAATCACTCAAATGCCGCACAAATAAACACAAATGACCTGCAAGCAAGATTCAATGATTTGTGTCAATTTGTGAATAATTTGAGCAATTTGTGTTCTGATTTTTTGCCTGAAGGATTTACATTCTGATGGAAGTTAATGCTACTGGCGAATTATAATGCCACGAATGCACGAATAAAACACGAATGTTTTCGTTCGTAAACAGGGGGATTCGTGGAAATTCCTGGACTACAAGAAAAATATAAGCCATAGTTCCGCGTTTCAGCCGCCAGCTGGCAGACCAAATCCAAAATCCATCCGCCAGCTGGCGGACCAAGTCTCAAGTCCCAAGTCCCAAGTCCCAAGTCCCAAGTCCCAAGTCCCAAGTCTCAAGT
Source organism: Bacteroidales bacterium (assembly GCA_016707785.1). Classification (NCBI taxonomy): domain Bacteria; kingdom Pseudomonadati; phylum Bacteroidota; class Bacteroidia; order Bacteroidales; species Bacteroidales bacterium. Next base: position 39,532 of record JADJGZ010000042.1, read on the forward strand.
CCCAAGTCCCAAGTCCCAAGTTCCAAATCCCAAATCCCAAATCCCAAATCCACAATCCGCAATCCAACATCCAACATCCAACATCCGACATCCGACATCCAACATCCGACATTCAACATTCACGACATTCAACATTCACCATTCAACATTACACTTAATCATGTCAGACTTGACTCAAAACGGCAAAAGACTTCCCCTGATGGAAGATTTTTATACTTTACAGGGGGAAGGGGCGCATACAGGGAAAGCTGCTTACTTCTTGAGAGTAGGAGGCTGCGATGTGGGTTGTTATTGGTGTGATGTAAAGGAATCCTGGAATCCTGATCTTCACCCACTTACTGATATTGCGGGAATAATTGACAGAGCCAGTATAAATCCTTCAGGTACAATCGTTCTGACTGGTGGGGAACCGTTAATGTATCCTTTAGGACCTATATGTGAAGGCTTAAAAAATGCCGGTCAATCGGTCCACCTTGAAACTTCAGGATCTCATCCTTTCAGTGGCAGTTTTGACTGGATTTGTCTATCCCCCAAAAGAAAAAGTCCTCCCCTGGATGCGATTTTCCCGTTGGCAAATGAATTGAAAGTGATCATTTTTGATGACTCAGACTATGCCTGGGCTGAGGAAAATGCTGCCAAGGTGAATAGCGAATGCATGCTCTTTTTACAACCCGAATGGAGCCGATTTAAAGAAGTCACTCCCGGAATCGTTGAATATATCATGAAAAATCCAAAATGGAGAGTTTCCCTGCAGGCGCATAAATATCTTCATATTCCATAATAGTTTACAATCCATAAAAGTATTTCCGGCATAACATCCCAAATTATTCATCTCTGATGATGAGTAATTTAGAGATTCCTTCATTATATTTACATATTGTATTTTAAGATATATGATATGAAAAGAGTTTTTTCATTTTGGATTATCTGTATCCTTATCATCGGTGTTCTTCCAACTTTTGCCCAGAATAAGGATGCTAAAAATATTGTGGGTTTTGGAGTGTTCTATACTCCTCCCATGGAACAAGGGATGTATTTTGATTCACCTTTTGACATATGGCCTGACCAGGAACCCAGTGGATTTGGCCGTGTTTTTTATGCCCGGCAATTGAGCGATGCGTTTCGGTTGGGGGCCTATTGTGAATATGGAAGGAGCCGGTTCTCAGTGGATGGAGGAGAAGTGCGGTCATATCGAAGGACCCTTGGTGGTCTTGATTGGCTGGTTCAATATCCTCATACTCCTTTGCATCTCCAACTTGGCGGTTACTTTGGCTTTGGCAGGATTAAGGCGGACAATTGGAACAACCTCAAGGGTGCAGATTTTGGAATGCTGGCAGGTCCGGCTTATGATTTCCGGCACTTTGGTATATCTGTTCAGATGAAGGCCGGGTTTGCTCCCTTTGGTGCAACAGGCACACCTGAAGGAGTGCTGATGTATGCACCAGGGGTGCTGTTTAAGTTATACGGGAAGTTTTGACCCTGGGAATATTATGATCCCTCTGGAAAATTTAGCCTGATAGCACCTTGTTTCCGGATGCTTAGCTTATGACACGCATTTTCACCAAACACTTGCGTCATCATTTTGGTATATGTTTCCAGGAGTTCAGAAGGTACGAAAGCCTGAATGGTGCCAGCAAAACCTCCCCCATGAACTCTCCAGGCACCTTTTCCTTTGAGGAGGATTTCACTCAGTGCCAAGGCAAGAGACACTCCCTGTTCTTTTACATTATGTACCGGGTAAATATTCTGGTTATACATAAATGAACTAAACCCTGATGCAATCACCATTTCCAGGAATGCACCAAAATCATTCTTTTCAAGGGCTTCAACCTGATCTGCCACGCGTTGGTTATCACCCTGGAAATGCAAAGCCCTTAATATAGCCCTGTCACCAGTAATGTTTCTTAGTTCCGGAATGGCATGGATAATGCTTTCCAGGCTCACTTCCCTAAGCACCGTAGCTCCCAGAGCGGCAGCAACAGATTTCATTTCTATGGGAAGGGATGCATATTCCTCATTCAGGTCAGCATGATTTCCACCTGTGTCGGTGATAACAAGATAGTAACCTGTTAATTGAAAGTCAAAATCAATCTTTTTGACGATTGGGTGACTGGGATCCTTGAAATCAATAGTAATAAGTCCGCCAACGGAACAGGCAGTTTGATCCATTAAACCGCAAGGTTTTCCAAAATATTTATTCTCAGCATATTGTCCAATCAGGGCATTCTGAATGGGATCAAGTTTTCCATCATTGAAAAGGTGGTTAATAAATGCACCTACCAGTACTTCAAAAGAAGCGGAAGAGCTCAATCCTGAACCTTTTGGGACAGCTCCGTCAATACTTGCATCAAATCCGCCAACGATAAAGCCCAATTCTTTCATACGGGCACAGATCCCCCTTACCAGGGAAACAGAAGTAAATTGTTCGGAAGCCTTTGGTTCCAGATCAGTGATATCTAAAACAATATCAGGGTAACCTAAAGAGGTAATGTGAATTACTGAAGTTCCATTAGCTGCTGCTATAGCTATATTATCGAGATCAACTGCCCCGGCAAGCACTCTGCCATAGTTATGATCCGTGTGATTTCCACCAATTTCGGTACGGCCGGGTGAACTGAAAAATTGGATATTTTCTCTTTGAAACTGCTGGGTAAAGGAATCCAAAAGCCTTAGATATCTTTGTTTCTGAATTTCAAGTGTACTTTTTTCCTTACCATATAATTCCTCCAATAGGGGCGGAACAGGGAGTTGAAGATAGCTTATAATTTCACTACTGTTTTTCATGAGAAATTTGATTGAAATCGTTGGAATTTGAATGCTAAAATTCTTTAACTTGTTCTAGTGTATTGGCAAAGCAATTTACTCAAATCATTGATTTAAGGATGCATGTTATGGTAAATTTTGAAATTTTACGCTAATTGCTGGACGAAGGAGGTCAAATTGAAGAGCAAACAAAACCTATAGTGTTTGTTTGACAAAAAACTTGGAATAAGTCTATTTTATAATAAACGACAATCTCATTTCTTCCTTGGATCATTACCCAAGGAATATGATTTTACCATTTTAGTGAAGCGGGACGAATCCTGTTATTTTTTTTGGATAGTTTGATCAGGAATCTTATTATGACTATAGAATAGTCGTGAACAGTCAGATAATAGACTGATGAACGCTTTTGATAAAGATCCTTATGTACACAAATAACCATCGAGGCACTCTAACAGTTGGATCATTATAGTTTACACCGACCAGATTTTTTGAGTCCAAACTTCCTAATCAGAATAATAATATAAACTACATTAGTAGTCAAGATGCTATCATTAGTTTAAGTATAAGAAATGAAAAAGAATAATCAAGTTATATCAACACATATAAATAAATAAATATTAATATATTATTAATTAAGAATTTAATGTATTTGTATGAAATCGCATAATTGCAAATTGGACTTAGCAAGCTATTATTCAGTATTTTCTGTCAATTACAATGAAGTGCTTTTCTCATGATTATCATATATTGATCTAGCCTGATATTTGGACTTTAATGAGTCCAAAATGACAATTTAGAATAATTCTAAAATTAAAATAAATGCAATAGTTTCTTGGTTATTAATATTAAATTTGGTTTTCTCAATCAAATGGAAACTCTACAACTATTTGATACACAATTAATTAAATTGGATGACTAAAATTGCTCACAGAATCTACCTGGTAACTCTTTCATTAATTGTGATCGTTGCCCTGGTTGCCCTTTTCATGAAGGGATATGCTTACTATATAACCAGCCTGGAAGAGAGAGCATTCCATCCGGAACATTCCATGCTCAAACCCAGTGGCATTCTTGGTCATGGAATGCGGGATTATTGGTTCTTTATTCATGATTTTCGGTGTCATTCTTTATATGGCCCGAAAAGGTACAAGATATTTTCAAGTTAGGTGTTCTGAAGCATTGGCTTGAATTCCATATCTTTCTGTGTACATTAGGTCCAATCCTGGTTTTATTCCATACCTCATTCAAATTCGGTGGTATTGTTTGCCATCAGTTTCTGGAGTATGGTAGCTGTTTTTCTCAGTGGAATCATCGGAAGATTTATCTGCATTCAAATTCCCAGGAGTTGAAGGCCGGGAATTGAGTCTTCAATGAAATAAGGGACTTGAAAGGAGATATTGGAGCAGCCTTAAATCAATCGGTACAACTGGATGAAGGCAGTTTTGAAATGATTGTCGCCTCCACCCGCTCAAAAATCAGTCGTTTTCAGGGCAATGTGTTTTCACGTACATTGAAACGTTACATACAGGATAAGAAAGCGCTACGTAGTGTAAAAAATGTGCTGAGAAGCAATAAGATACCCAAAAAGCAGAACGTACACAAGTAATCAGGTTGGTAAACAATGAAATTTCCTGAACCGACGCATAGAGCGCCTGGTTACCATGCAGAACCTATTTAAATACTGGCATGTGGCACATTTACCTTTTGCCTTGGTAATGCTGGTGATCATGGTGATTCATGTGGAGTCACTATTGTTTTGGTTACAGATGGATATTCTGAGTTATGGAAATTCTCATTGAGCAAGTCGCAATTTATTCAGTTGCAGTATTATTCTGCCTGATCGTTGTTTTCATTTATCTCCGCAAACAGAAAAGGGATTCTAAAAAGTAGAAGAGAAGATCATCAAGGCCAAGCAAGATGGATTATTTGAGCCTATCTCTCTGCACCCGGTTATTGATGCAAATAGCTGTATCAAAACCGAGCCTGTGTTGCTGCATGTCCTGAAAAAGACATTATTGGCATAAAAGACGGGAAAGCCACAACTATTAATGCATCGAGATGTATTGGTCATAGGTGCATGCTTTCATGCCTGTCCTACACAAGCGATCATGTTATTATTGAACAGAAACCCGGGTGTTGATTTACCCCATGTCAATCAGAATTTTGAAACCAATGTCAATGGAATCTATATCGCCGGTGAATTGGGAGGGATGGGACTCATCAAGAATGCTGTAGAACAAGGCAAACAGGCGGTCGACAACCTGGTCAGAACGCTCAGGGGAAGTCATGATGCTACCTATGATTTGATAATAATCGGGGCGGGCCTGGCGGGTATTTCAGCTTCCCTGACCGCTAAAAAGCACAACTTAAAGTTTCTGACCCTGGAACAGGACACACTTGGAGGTACTGTTTATACTTTCCCCAGGCAAAAGATTGTAATGAGCTCAGCCATGGAGTTGCCTCTTTTTGGTAAGGTCAAACTCTTTGAAACCAGTAAAACCGAACTCCTGGATTTATGGCAAAACGCATTATTAGGGAAAAATCAGCTGACTATCAGGAAAATACTAAAGTGGAAGCCATTCATAAGGAGAATAACCATTTTCTGGTTGAAACCCCTGGCAGGCGAAAAAACTTTCAACCAAAACGGTTTTAATCGCCATTGGCCGGAGAGGTACTCCACGAAAGCTGGGGGTTCCGGGTGAAATGCTGGAAAAGGTAGCTTACAGATTATTAGAGCCCGAAGATATCAGTGGTAAAGATATTATGGTAGTGGGAGGCGGTGATTCTGCTATTGAATCAGCGTTGCTTTTTGTGACCATAATAATGTAACCTTATCTACAGGGGTGATACTTTTAGCCGTTTGAAACCCATGAATAGCGAAAGAATTGGTATTGCTTCATCTTCTGGCAAAGTAAGGGTACTCTTTAATACCTCACCGGTTGAAATACTAAAGGAATCTGTGTTACTAAAGGATTTGAAGGAGGACAAGGAGATACATGTTGTCAATCAATTCGTTTATATTTTTGCCGGGGGTGAATTACCTATCCAGTTTTTACAAAAGGCTGGAATTATGATTACCAAAAAGTTTGGTGAAGCCATTTTGAAACACACTTAACAGAAACTGTCCAATTAATTGAAGAAATGATTTATCCTACTAACCTCTTTAAAGTATTTCTGACAGATTATTCCTGTTTCAACTTTGCTTTTTGGTTGAGGTTAAATCACAGATATCTCGGAGACCTTGCCAAAGTGCATTCACATCTGGAGGGAATGTCAAACTGTACCAAGTGTCATATTCTGGGTGAAAAAAGTCTCGAATGATAAGTGGCTACCTGCCATACTGAACTGAAGAGCAGGATCAGCAGTAATAAGGGATATCACTCATCCGCTGAGGTGAAAGGGAAACAATGCATCCTGCCTAGTGACCATCACGGAGTTAATTTTCAAATCATCCGTTCCGATAAAACCAAGTTCAATCATGCCTTACCGGATACAAACTCATTGGGGCTCATAGCAAAAAGAAGTGCGAGGATTGTCGCAAACCCCAGTATATTAAAGATGCCAAGATAAAAGCAAAAAATACACATTTCTCGGGATGGGCACTGATTGCTTGTCGTGTCATACTGATTATCATCAGAAATCTCTTTCCAGCAATTGCACTGATTGTCATGACAATGAAAAGTTTAACTGCCACTAAATTTAGTCATCAGAAATCCCTCTTTAAACTCACGGGCAAGCACCAGGATGTTCCCTGCGCTGAATGCCATAAAACTTCCATGAGAAGTGGCGTAAAATTCCAGGAATTCAAAGGTTAAGTATGCAAATTGTACGAATTGCCATAAGGATGCACATGATAATAAATTTGGGCAGAAATGCTCTGAATGCCATAATGCTGAGTCTTTTGCAGCTGTTGGTGGTGTAAAGAATTTTGATCACAGTAAAACAGATTTCAATTTAGAAGGCAAGCACCAGGCAGAGTTGTAAGTCATGCCACAAGATAAAACTTACTACACCATTGCTGCATAAAAATTGCACGGATTGTCATGTGGACTATCACGAAAGCAATTTGTTATGAACGGTGTTTCTCCATCATGTTCTGAATGCTATTCAGTGCAAGGATTCAAAGGATCTTCCTTTACCATTGAGAAACACAATTCATCAGGATTTTCATTGAAAGGCAATACATGAAAACACCTTGTATTTCGTGCATAAGAAAGAGACTAAATGGAAATTTAAAGAGATCGGGAAGAATTGTAAAGACTGTCATGAGAACATTCATACAGGGAAGATCTCAGAGAAATACTATCCGGAAGAGAATTGCGAAAAATGTCACACCAATAATCGTTGGAACCAGGTTGAATTTGATCATAAAACCACACAGTTTATTCTTGAAGGTGCACATGAAACCAAAACCTGCAGGGATTGCCATTTTAACAAGGAAGTGAAAGGCCATGCCAACCAGGCTTTTAAAGATTTATCCATGAATTGTAGTGACTGTCATACCGACACATAATCAGCAGTTTGACGAGAATGGAAAAACAGATTGTAAAAATGTCATAATTCAATAGCTTTCAAACCAACCGTTTCTTTTGATCACAACAATCACAATTTCCATTGGATGGCAAGCATTCAAGGCCTCCCATGTGAAAAAATGCCACCAACCTGTCACTATTGGTGAAGCAACTTTTATCCTGTATAAAACTAAGAAAATCAAATGCGAAGACTGTCATCAATAATCCTGTTCATACTGATCATTTCCGGGAGTATTTTTGCCCAGAAATCTCCCCATGGGACTGGTTTTGCCATCAGTTGCAAGGATTGCCATACTACGGATGGCTGGAAGATTGACCTTGCCAAGTTAGCCTTTGATCATAGTGTTACCAAACCCCACTGGTTGGGCAGCACCAATCTGTTTCCTGCAAGGATTGCCATACCTCCCTTGAATTTGTAAAGACTCCTGCTGATTGCAATGAATGTCATATCGATATTCATGAGCAAACTGTGGGGACTGATTGCTCCCGATGTCATACGCCTAATTCCTGGGTGGTTACAAATACTACCCAATTGCATCAAATGAGCCGTTTCCCTTTAATCGGGCCTCATACCCAGGCGAATTGTTCCTGATTGTCATATTAATCTTTCACCGGCTGCGAATGGCTTAGGAACAGCTTCTGCATTACGTTTTGATCCCCTGGGAGTTGAATGTTTTGATTGTCATAAAGATAACTACCTGTCTACTACGAACCCTAATCACACCCAAGCCGGTTATTCAACAAATTGCGAAGAATGTCATAATATAAACTCTTTCGAATGGTCCGGAGCCGGTATCAATCACAATTTCTTCCCACTTACGGGCGGCCATGAAATCAGTGACTGTAAAACCTGTCATACTTCAGGTTCCTATGCAAGCATTGATGCGGCATGTGTGAGTTGTCACCAGGCAGATTACAATACTGCTGCAAGTCCTAATCATATCTCTTTGCATTTTTCAACTGATTGTAAGCAATGTCACAACCTTAGTCCGGGTTGGAGTCCGGCTGAATATAAAGATCATGATTCCCAGTCGTTTCCTATTTATTCAGGAACTCATAAAGGAGAATGGGATAATTGTTCCGACTGTCATACAAATCCTTCAAACTATGCCCAGTTTACCTGCACTAATTGCCATGAGCACAACCAGGGGGATACTGATGATGAGCATGAAGGAGTAAGCGGATACACCTATAATAGTATAGCTTGTTTTGGATGTCATCCCAATGGATCAGGAGATGGAGCATTCGACCATAATTCTACCAGCTGTCTTACCTCCCAGTATGCCGGAACTCCAACCACTTGCTCCAGTTGTCATACCAATGCCTATACCCAAACTACCAATCCAAACCATATTGCATCCGAATTGGAAATGATTAGAACCTGCCATACGACTCTTCCTGATTGGAAACCAGCATCTTATCCCAATCATAATACAGTTTATCCGTTATTGGGAGCTCATCTGGCAATTGCGAATGATTGTTTTTTCCTGTCATAAGGGCAATTATACCAATACACCAAATACCTGTTTTGGTGCCATGCGACCGATTACAATGAGGCCAATGATCCTTCGCATGCTGCCGCCCAGTTCCCAACAACCTGTGAAGACTGTCATAATGTAAATGCATGGTCGCCCGCTACTTTCAATCATGATGGGTATTTTCCTATTTATTCAGGGAGCCACCAGGAGAATGGAACGAATGTTCTCTGAATGTCACACCAATCCGGGAAACTATAAAATTTTCAGTTGCATAGATTGGTCGCGAGCACAACCAATCGGATACGGATGATGAGCAATTAGGGGTTGGAGGATATGCCTACAATAGTATTGCCTGTTTGGAATGCCACCTTGCAGGAATTCTAGGAAGTTTCAATCACAATACATCCGCATTTCCATTAACCGGTGGTCATGCCGTTAATGATTGCAACAGTTGCCATGCGAACGGATATGCCAATACCTCTACCGTATGTGCCAGCTGTCATACCAATAATTATAATCAGACCACAAACCCGAACCATACAGGAATCGGAATATCCAATGATTGCGCGGCCTGTCATACTACAGGCCCGGGATGGACTCCGGCAGCTTTCCCTACCCACAGCAATTATTATGTGCTTGAAGGTGCACATGCTGGAATTGGCAATGATTGTGCATCCTGTCACCAGGGAAATTATACCAATACTCCAAATACCTGCTCAGGATGTCATATTGATGAATACAACCAGACGAATGATCCGGCACACGCTACTGCTCAATTCCCAACCACCTGTGCCGATTGTCATACTCAATCATCCTGGACTCCGGCTACTTTTAACCACGATGGCCAGTATTTTCCTATTTATTCAGGACAACACCAGGGAGAATGGGATCAATGTTCTGATTGTCATACCAATCCAGGTAATTATGCAGTGGTAACCTGCACATCTTCGTGTCATCAACAGAATTCCACTAATAATGAGCATCAGGGTGTCGGGGGATATGTTTACACTACTGAAGCTTGCCTGGCCTGCCATCCTGATGGAAACTCAGCCGGCAGCTTCAACCACAACACTTCTCTATTCCCTTTAACAGGCGGACATGCAGGTACTGATTGTGCCAGTTGTCATACGAATGGATATGCGGGGACACCCAGCGATTGCGCAAGTTGTCATATCAGTAACTATAACCAGTCAGCAAACCCAAGTCACACCTCTCTTGGTCTCTCAAATGACTGTGCAGGTTGTCATACAACTGCTCCGGGTTGGGCTCCAGCTACTTTTGCAGTTCATAACAACTATTATGCTCTGCAAGGTGCTCATATTGCCATTGCATCCCAGTGTGTTGATTGCCACAATGGCAACTATAATACAACGCCCAATACCTGCGATGGATGTCGTATTGATAATTATAACCAGACTACCAATCCAAATCATGTTGCATCGCAATTTGCCACAACTTGCCAGGATTGCCATACACAGACTGCATGTTCCTTCAACATTCGATCCGACAATACCTACCCTTTGACAGGGTGCCCGTGCCATTGCTTCCTATTGTGTGCAATGCCATCCGAGTATACAAATACCCCAAACACCTGCGAGGGCTGCCATCAGAACAACTATAGCCAGCTACCAATCCCAACCATGTATCCCTGGCAATTCCCAATGACTGTGCAAGCTGTCACACTACAAATCCAGGATTGGCGCCTGCCAGCTTCCCAATTCATAAACAATTACTATGTGCTGAAGGGGACATATTCCTGGGCAGACCAGTGTGCCACCCGCCATAATGGTAACTATAACACTACTCCAAATACCTGCGACGGTTGTCATATTGACAATTATAACCAGACAACCAATCCTAACCATGTGGCTTCCCAATTTGCCACAACCTGCCAGGATTGCCATACACAGACTGCATGGGTTCCTTCAACCTTTGACCATAATTCCACCTATCCTTAATCAGAACATGCAACCATCGCAACCAATTGTGTGCAGTGCCACGCCAACGGTTACAGTAATACCCGAACACCAGAAGGATGCCACCAGAACAATTACAACCAGGCGACAATCCAACCATGTTCCACTTCAATTCCCAATGAATGTGCAACCTGCCATACCACTAACCCCGGCTGGGCTCCAGCCACCTTTCCTATCCATAATAACTATTATGTGTTACAAGGTGCCCATCTTGCCATTGCTAATCAGTGTTCTGATTGCCATAACGGGAATTATACAAACACTCCCAACACCTGTTCCGGTTGCCATATTAATGATTACAACCAGACCAATGACCCAAACCATGCATCAGCTCAATTCCCGACTACCTGTGAAGATTGTCACTCTCAAACTGCATGGCAACCATCTACCTTTGACCACGACAATCAATATTTCCCAATCTATTCCGGAAACCACAATGGGGAATGGAACACTTGTTCTGATTGCCATCCCAACTCAACCAATTACTCGGTATTTACCTGCACCACTTCCTGTCATCCGCAGAGTTCAACGAATAATGACCACCAGGAGTAAGCGGGTATTCATACAACAGTGCTGCTTGTCGAACTGCCATCCAAAATGGGAATGACCAAATGATCAGAAATTTCATTAGAAGCAACTAGTAACTCAGTAGAGTGAAGATCAATGATTATAATTATTGTACTTACTCTTTGGAAACGACATTTCAGGCCAGGAGCTTTCGTCTCTTGTTGAGAGGTGTTATTTCCTATACTACTTCTCTCAAAACATTTATGTAAAATTCGAAACTACCGACGGACTTAAAGCAGGCGATAC